>NZ_JAMPOT010000004.1:0-153695 GCF_028480685.1 Providencia sp. PROV174 | reverse complement strand
ACCTTGCTACAGTTCGAATGATTTAGAAAATTATAGTGAATTAGAATATTTTTCTTGGAAAGAAAATAGAAAAAACAAAACATTTACGGTGAAATTTCAATATCTTCATCGGTTGTCAGTAAATCTAGTGACTGCAATACTTCTAAACGCTTTATCCCATCGGCATTCACTACTAAACGAGCCAGCTCATTATAGGTTTTTTTGTTAATTGTGACGCGACGACAAAGGTAAATGTGATACACCTTTTCACCAATAATTGCAGGCTCATCATCATTCACAGTGAGTTCTTCATAGCTAATATCAATATATTTTAGGAAATCCGAAATATTAAAACGCGTAATATCTGCGATTGATGATTGGTTTTTTTCAAACACGGATTGGCGGTTATGTAGCAATACATCTTTACGGTAATACAGGATATCTTCCATTCGCTGGACGTTAACTAAATTGACCCAATGAGATTTTTGCCGCATTTCACGGATATCCGGCGAAAGCATATTTTCATTAATAAAACGAAAAGACTCTTTACAAATACCGACTGGTGCTTTCACTCCTTCGCGGTAAATGCGTAATTGTCGGTCGGGGATCCATTTTTGAAATAGGCGATACAACTGCTCTCGGCCCACTTCTTTCAGCCTATCTTTGAAGATATAGCCGATGACCATAGCCAAAAATAAGTTGGCACTCAAAGCTCCATACTTTCCTTGCCAGAAAAAGGCGATAACCGTAGCGAAAAGCATTGAAATTGCAGCGGCAATACCATAAATAGAGTGTAATAGCAGGGGAAGTCCCCGCTTGTGGCGAATTTCTAAATAGAGATAGCGATTAATATATTTTTTCAATAAATTACGGCGATATGTGACTAATTCAGCATCCGTTTCATCACTAGGAAAACAATCAGGGTATTGTTTCTTCAGATAACGCATTTCTTGATACCAAAAATGACGTATTTCTTCACGTAACGGCATTTGCTTATCCGCTAATAAATCACGTAAGTAATTCATGGTGTAATACGTCATAAATTCGTCACAATAAGAAAAGGCATTGGAATGGATGGCTTCTTCAATTTTGGTTGACTGTGTTGCTAATTCACGATAAGTACAGAGACATTTTGCGATGTTTGCCATGAACTCAGCTAAGTATTCAGGCGTTTGCCGTTGGGGATTTTGGCTTACCATTTTAACATTCAAACGAACGGTTCTTTTGAAGGTTAAAGCATAGCGCTTTAGCCTATTTTCATACTCGTCTAATGAAGGTAAGTTTTGTGGCGTACATTGCTGTAGCCACTGTTTTAGTTCATCTAATGCCCCGTTTTCATCAGCCAGTGATGATAATTTTACGGTCGGTGGGCGCAGCCGAATATAGTTTTTTAGGCTGCGCTGGAGGTTTGATGCTGTGTAGAGGTCTGGGTTAATCTGTAATGATGAAGGCAAAAAGAAAAAGGTCTCTACTTGGTAACGGATCTCTTTAGACTTACGTGGAAACAACACTTTTTGTTTGATTTCAAACTGTTTTTTTCCATGGATCTTGAGAGATTCTTTAATCATATTTTCCTTCACACTGTTCTTTTGGCCAATATTCTATCTTTACCAAAGATAACTATTAAATCCCATGAGTGGCATAACGTAATGTGTCCATAGTATTAGTAGTATCCAGATAAGGATGAGTTGAATCATACCATATTTAAATGAGTCACCGGTTGAATATTGGTCAGTCAAATAGCTTATATTGGCGGGTTTAGAGTTAAAATAGAGAACATAAACTTGGTTAATCATAAATGCCATGGGTAAACAGAAGCCAACTAAATCCCAGTTATATCGTTGAGCAATAGCAATAATAATAGGGAATAAAATAATTGTACGTGCTGTTTTACTTTCACTAATCAATGTGGTGAGTGCAAATACTGCGCTTAATACAGCGAAAACAAGCAGTTTTCCAGCACCTTGAGGGTCTATGTTCCAATGGTCAAAGGCTTTGTGGACATAAAGGCCGACAATATCAGTCTGGTCCATCATACCGCCTAATACATAAGCACCAAAACTAAACATTAACATGTGCCATGGAATATCAGCATCATTCCATTTCATGACACCCATTGCTGGCAGCCGTGAAAAAGAGGGCATCAGTACAATACAAGCACCTGCTAATGCGACAACTTCAGCACGTAAACCTGTCCATTTACCTGTGGACCATAATAGTAAAACAAGAATAAATACGACCCCTGCTTTAATTTCACTGATTTTGACTTTACCTAATGCATTATATTCCGAGCGTAAGCGGTCCATGCCACCTTCGAGTTTCGGTGTTTTTTCTTCATCTGTAATCCTAAAAATAAACCGAGTTCCAGTCCACCATGCGACTAAACATTGAATGACAGCCAATGGGAATAGTGCAATAAACCAATCTTGATAAGTGACTAATGCACCTGCTTTTTCTAGCATTGCTGCTGCTAATAAATTGGCCGCAGAACCTGTTAAGAATGCGCTAGCGGAGACATTATTAGCCAGCAAGTTAAGGAGCACCATATTACGGCCAACATTGTTACGCTGAGCACCACCAGTGGCACCGTAGATAGCCGAAATTACCATAAATAATGGCAGTAGTAGTGCCGTTTTTGCCGAGGTTGCACTAATAAATGCACCAAAAATCAAGTTTAATGCCACAAAGCATAGGAATAACATGGTTAAATGATTTTTAGTTTTGAGTACTAGCATGAGTGAAATACGTTTTGCCAAACCTGTCGTAACTAATGCGCTCGCTAGGATAAAGCTGGCAATATTTAGAATCATGACGGGTTCACCCAGCATCGCGAAGGCTGGGCGCATTTTCATCACACCAGTAATGATAACGACAACAACGACAATTAATGACGTGAGATAATTTGGAATAGCTTCAGTGAGCCATAAAATCAGTGAAGCAACAAAAATTCCCATTGCACTATAGCAATGAGCTGCGGGAACTTTTGTTTGTGCTTCAAATACATCGATTGTCCCACACCATTGTAATTCGAAAAATAGAAATGAGAGAATAGCTAAAGGTACACCAATGAGTTTGAGATTTTGCATTAGTGCGCCAGCTTTGATATCACGGAATTTTTCTAATGAATAATTACGCATATCAAGTGGGTCAAAGCTTGGCTTACTATTTGCTGACATACATATCTCCTTTTATTATTATCATTCAAGGGTCGGTGTTATTTGACTCGACCCATATAGATGAACAACGATATGCATTACATAAAAGAGTTACATGCCAACAACACGCTTGGCGGCTTTCAAATAATTTGTGTTAGGCAATTTATTGATACCTAAGGCATTAACGACGGCTTGCATTTTTTCGTAATCTTCACTTTCACAACAAGCGGTTTCCATTAGTGCCCCATTGAACCAAACGCGTGCAAACTCACAAATAATGCCATCGACCATAAAGCCATAGCGCATTTTTTCAACGGTGACTGCATTGAGACAAGGGTGTTGGCGTACAATAGCTTTGAATTCCTCTATTTCATAGCTGTCTTTATCGAGAGGAATATCAACTTCAAGGTGAGATAAAATAATATTTAATTCTTCTTTTTTTACTGGAAATTGGAATTTGCCTCTCGGTTGGAATATTTCATAGCCCTCTTTTGTTTCACCAACTTTAACTTTAATATCTAATAATCCATCACGTACTTTTACATTGGCATCATTGGTTTTTTCAGATAAAAAATAGGTTTCTATTGGCATTTTTCGCGCAGCGTATAAGGTTGCTTTGACATCCCAAATTTTGGCTTCTATTTCGTTAATAAGGTCATGTCCAAATATTCTAAATTCTGCTCGAGGTACTATTTTACTCGCATCTTCTTCTGATATCGCAATATTTTTAGTTAATGTATTCATAAAATTCCCCTTATTTTTTCCATGTGGTATAAGGATTAGCAACAAGATTAGAATTAAAATATTTGGGGTCTGAAGATATTTCGTCGCCTACCCAGTCAGGTTTGTTAAAGAATTGATTTTCATCGCTAAGCTCGACTTCAGCAACGATTAGTCCCTCGTTAACACCAAAAAATTCATCTACCTCCCAAATTAAGCCATTGAAAGGGATTTTATAACGTTTCTTGTCGATAATGGGTTGTTCTGCTAATTGCGTCAGCATAGCAACACAATCAGCATGGGGAATTTCATATTCATATTCAGATCGAGTAATACCGACGGTAATTCCTTTAATTGTTAAGAAGGCTTTATCATCGATAGTTCTTATTCTAACGGTTCGTTCTTTCTGACTATTTAAATAACCTTGGGTGTAACGAACACCATTGGCTAATTCTCTCCATGAATCACCCGATACTAAAAATTTACGTTCAATTTCTTTAGCCATTATGATTACTCCTGAGAAGAACAAAGTGGTTAAGTTTTATTATTAACCATGAGTTTTATTTAAAACCATCTTTGCACATTCATAGAAGAACCAAAAATCAGCAAGTTGTATGCGTAATATAAGTAAATATTATAGTTGCTTATCTGTTGTATAATTGATGCAATTTAGATATTTTCGGTATGAATAAGTTGCTCTATATCACTATTTAATGATATTTCGTCAGATATTTCGCGCAATAACATAATAAATTGAAAAGCAGCTGCGGAAAGCGAACGATTAGTTTGGTAAGTTAAATAATAATCTGCATCAACATCAAAGGCATTAATTTGTAGCTGGATCAATTTTCCTACACTAATATCATCGCTAACACTTAAATAAGGTAACGCGGTAATCCCAAAACCACTTGCGACTAATCTTTTTGTCGCCTCTAAATTAGTGACAGTAATAATAGGGGGAGGGGAATCATGGAGTGCAATATGTGCTTTTAGCCAATCTTCAATTTTAGCTCGGGTGCGTGTTCCCCTTTCCCTCATCACGAGAGAAGCGTTTGTGAACTCTTCGATTGTTAATGGGCGCTGAAGTTGTAGAAGTGGAGAATTGGGGCCAACAACGGCGATATAGGGCTCCCGGTGTAAGAATACTTGGTTTACATTCGGCACAATAGGAACTCGGCCTGCTAAACCAATTTCTGCTTCTTGTTCTGCTACCCAATCCATCACTTGCTGTGAATTGCCAATTTTTATTTTTATATGAATCAGCGGATAGCGAGTATTAAATTGTTTTAGGATATCTGGCAAATAATAACTGCCCATAACAGCGGTTGCGGCAATTGTTAGCGTACCAGTTTGTAATAAATTTAAATCTTGAAAGACATGCTCTATCTCATCAAATAATGAAAATAATCTTTTGGTATAGCTATAGAGTACTTTTCCTTCACTGGTTAAGGTGATTTTTTTTCGGGAACGGTCAAATAAAGCAACCCGTAGAGAATTTTCTAAACCTTGGATTTGTTGGCTAACAGCTGGTTGGCTCAAAAATAAAATATGTGCTGCTTGAGTAAAGCTACCACTTTTAGCCACGTAATGAAAAGTTTTAAGATGGTCTAAATTCATTCGACTGACAGTATTGTGAGTCATTTTTGTTTACCCGCGATGTCATATTTTTCAGCTCTGATTTGTTCTTTGAAATTATAAGTAGGTGTGAATCGGTTGCACAGAAAATGAGTGATAATTTGTGACCGCACAGAGGATAGGGGGATAAATAATAGCGGTAGCGTGAAGTAATGTATCAAAAAAAGAATAGAATAGGATTATTAGGGGGAAATATAACGAGGCATAATGATTATGCCCCATTATTGATTATTCTTCGTTAGAAGAACTTATTTTTTTGCAGCAGGGCGTACCGCTGTCACTTCGATTTCTACTCTCCAAGCTGGGTTAGCCAGTTTAGCGACTTGGAAGGTAGAACGAGCTGGCAGATTAGTGACTTTTTCAGACTCATAGAACTTGTTGTAACCAGCCATAAAGCCAGCGAAGTCCATAGTACCTTGAGTTTCTTCACCACCAACTAAGAATACTTGCATTTTAACAACGTCATTCATCGTCAAGCCCATACCTTCGAGGTTAGCTTGGATTTGTTTTAATACGTTGATTGTTTGTGCTTCGGTATTACCATAAGACTCTAAAACGCCTTCTTTCGCGTCTGCAGAGATTTTAGAAGGGACTTTTCCGCTGAGGAAAATGAGGTTGCCCGCATTGATTTCTACTGATTCAGAGATAGGGAATCCTTTCACTGGAACGCGTTTAACATCATCGGCTGCATTCGCACTTGCTACACCTAAAATCAAAGGCAGAGAAAGCAATAAAGTTTTATAGCGCATGTAAACTCCTTAACATTATCAAAGTAAATAGGATCTATTAGTTTTATCAAAAATTAAACTTTCATTTAACTTTAAACTATTCGCTAATAGATCCACAGTAAAAATCGCTATTTTTCCTGTTTTTTAGCTAAAACGGGAAAGTTTATACGGCGTAGGGTCGATAAATGGTGTTTCGCCCATTAATAATTCCGCCGTTAATCGACCAGATGCTGGGCTCTCAGTCATACCCCAACCTGTTGCGGTATTGATGACTAAGCCTGGGTACTGCTCGACTGTTGAAATAATTGGAATTTCATCATCTGTTGGTGCAACGGTACCACCCCAACGTTCAACCACTTTAGACTCTTTAAATACTGGGAATTCTTTTCTCAGTCTTTCCAGAACGCCATCTAAGTGTTCGTTGTTTGGTGTATTAGTTGCAGTACGGAACTCTTCGAAAGGTGTTTTCTCGTCTAAGTTCCAAGACGTTGCCATCATGAATGAGTTAAATAAGTCTTTACCAAGAGAGAACTCTAATGGTAATTCACCACCGCCTAATACGTGTAGGAATCTTGGTCCTAACAGGAAGCTATCTTTAACGATAGAGCTGGTAAAGATACGTGGTGCAACCGCGTAGGTACCATCAGCTTGTTCACGGAAGTGAATACCGTTAGGTAAGTGGACGTTACCTTTTGGTGCGCCTGGTACGCCACTGATGCGTTGTTGTGATAGGTAAACGTTCAATGTTGGAACGTCAATACCTAAGTTACCCATGAACAGACGCGACCAAATACCCCCCGTCAGAACAACACGAGAAGTTTTGATTGCACCTTTTTCAGTGACAACATCAGAAATTTTACCGCCAGCAGTTTCAATACCACGTACTGCACAATTGGTGTAGATACGAATACCAATTGATTTTGCGTAGTTAGCCATTGCTGGTGTGACGGTTTCTGGGTCAAGACTACCAGAGTCTTCTTCAAATCCACCAATTTTCCATGGGGTTTGAGCATCAACCAGACGATTTGCCAGTTCAGTCCCTTCAATCATACGGGTACGTAGTGGGGTATCGAAGCCTGGGTTTTCAGATGCAGATTTAATCCACGCTCTTGAAATTTCTAAATCTTCTTCGCTTGAAGGTACTTCAACGCGGCCTTGAACACGGTAGCTGGTATCTGCACCGATTTTTTCGTTCATGCCAAGCCATTGAATTTTCCCGTAATGGTGTAAAGGGAAAATCGCTGGAGAAGTCTTATAACTGATGATTTGGCTATATGCACGGCCTGATTGCTCACCACCGACAACACCTTTTTCACAGATAACAACATTAAGACCTTTTTCAGCAAGGTTAATTGCAGTCATGATCCCTTGAAGGCCAGCACCGATGATGACTGCATCTGCAGACTCTGGTAATTTGCCTTCTGTGCCAGCAACAGCTGGTACACGTGATTTAGTCGATTCAAAACGACCTTCACGATTGATCATAGGAACAACCGCAGCACCCCCTGCTAAAACACCAGCAGCACCAACCCCTAATAATAGCTTTCTTCTCGAGATTTTCATCTATAACCTCAATAACAATCTTGTTTTTTATATAGTAAATAATTTCAAATTGAGATGATGATCTTATCATATATTTCATATTTATTAAGTATGGGTGACATTTGTTAATAAAGTTGAGTGAATGATTCGTGGAAGTAAATTGGTATTGTCAGTGTTGTAAAGGGTTTGTCGGAGATTATGCTGTTTTTCTAATTTATGATTTATTATTTTTTATAAGTAACTGTCATGAAAAGTGTACGGGTGTAAACATGATAATTTCAGTTAAGGGCAATAATTACTGAGCGGATCAAAGAGAGAGGTTAATATTTCACCATAGATGAAAATGCTAAATATCCCTTAGGTGATAAAATCAGAAAATAAATATATCAATGAAGTTTTAATGACTTTATTGGGCTATTTTTTGTTCATTTTATTATTAACTATTCATTTGGTAAGACCTGCTGCATCTAATATTACCTGGATAGTCTGTATAAATATTATTCGTTATATAATCTGAAAGTAATTATTTTAACCTTTTGATAAAATTGATTATTTTATTTTTTATTTAGCAGTTAAATAGCAAGAAATAACCTGGGTTTTATTAAGGTTAATTAATGTAAGCATTTATGCGATATAGCCAGATAAATTCAAGGAGATAGGTATTTTTCATTACTTTTAATGTTGTTAAAAAATAACCATTTATTTTTTGATGGCTATCAAAGATAAAAATTAATCGAATGTATAACAAGAATAGATAATTAAGATTACGTAATGAATGACAATTTAAATAATAAGCTAAACTAACGTAAAAAATAAAAAATACAGAGTTATTCATGCAGTTAATTGAAATTTAACGAATGGCTTTTTTATTTCCAGGTACATATCATTCAATTATTTTACTTTATTAGTCGATATGCACCATCATGAGTTCAATTACGAGTGATATATTCATTTCCTGTAGGAATTTGTGCAAAAAAATCAGCATAATCTTCGGAACGAACCTGTTGAAGAATGATGAACAGCGCTGATAGTGGTGCTTCTGACCAGTCACTACGAATATCAATGTCTGGATATTGTCGATTATTCCAGACTTTTAATGCAGCGGAACGGATCCCTCGGTAGTCACCACCTTTATCTGCACCTGCTTGCATGGCGATAAGTAATCGATCAGCCAGAGCTTGATGTGAGTTGTTATGGTAGCTCTGATAAATGGCATTCAGGACTTGCTCTCCAACTAACATATTTCCAGCAATGGCTAAGTTAGGCTCCGATAAACTTCCGCACCAAGGTAAGCAATTTTGGCCGGTCCAATCAGCTGTACCTCCATGATTATCAAGAATAATCAGCTGTCGTTGCTTCCGTTCAATATCTTGCGTTACAAGGTAGTCTAAGCTGTTATTTGCATTATGGCCTTGTTGCAAATATTCAATACCTGTTAAGCCTGCAATTGGATTTGTCATTGCTTGAGTGGCGATGGCTCCCGTTTGGCTTTTACCATGTAAGACTAATGCTCCAACCGCAGGACCACCTGTTGCGGTCGCTGCACCTATTTTTCCTGTTAATGGGCAACGCGCCACAATTGAAAATGTCATTTTACACCTCATAAATTAGACCTTGATCAAATTTATCATTATAAATTCTTGCTTGAAATATAATTTATCATCATAAATAAAGAAAAAGATAAAATTATTAACAAAATTGACACAAATCACACTTCACAATCATATAGCAATGTCAGCACTCGGGGAGGAGCGAATGAATATGCGTTTATGTAGATGGATAGCCAGTCTTTGGCTTTTATGCTTTATTTCGCTACCGACATTGGCGGTGAACCACCCAAATGTCTTGTTATTAGGGCAAGTTGCAGAACCGCAATCATTAGACCCGCAAGTCGCAACCGCTGCGAATGATTCCCGAATTTTGGTTAACTTGTACGAAGGATTAGTTCGCAATGCTGATGGCACATTAACGCTTGAACCTGCTTTAGCTCAATCATGGTCTATTAGTGATGATGGCCTCACATACACTTTCCACTTACGTGAAAATATAAAGTTTCATGATGGTAGCCCCTTCAACGCAGATGCAGTCAAATTCACGTTTGAACGAATGTTGGATAACCAGCACCCGTATTACCATACAGGGCCATTCCCATTATCGTTTTTTTTCTCTGCCATAGACAAAATTACAACCCCGAATGACAAGACTGTGGTTTTTACCTTAAAAGAACCATTTGCCCCGTTTTTATCAAACTTAGCCACGCCCGCAGGGCTGATTGTTTCGCCCACAGCAGTAAAGCAATATGACAAAGACTTTAGCCGCCATCCCAGCGGAACAGGCCCCTTTAAATTTGATGAGTGGACGGCAAACCAAAGGGTTGTCGTATCTGCTAATGAAGACTATTGGGATGGTAAACCCGGTTTAAAACATGTTGTTTTTCGGCCGATTACTGACGCCAATACCCGGGTAGCCGAAATGTTATCAGGGGGGATTGATGCCATGGTTGAAGTCCCTGCTGATAATGTTCCGTTATTTGTTAATGACAACCGCTTCCATGTTTATGAAGCGGTAGGACCTCATGTTTGGTATGCCATGCTCAATGCATCTCAGCCACCGTTTGATGATGTGCGTGTAAGGCAAGCAGTTAACTACGCGGTAAATAAAGAAAATATTGTGAAATATATTCTTCAGGATTCCGCAGGAGTGGCACAAGGACCGATTCCATCGGCTTTCGATTGGGCATTTGATAAAGAAACCAAAGCTTACCCTTATGACCCTGAAAAAGCCCGCCAATTGATAGCAGAAGCGGGGGCTCAAGGGCAAAAAATTATTTTTTATGTCACCGAAGGGGGCTCAGGGATGTTAGACCCGATTCCCATGGCCACCGCCATTCAAGCTGACCTGAAAGCGGTTGGCTTAGTTGTCGAAATTCAAACCTTTGAGTGGAATACCTACCTATCCAAGGTCAATGCAGGCCTCAAACAAGCGCATATGGCCGAAATGGCGTGGATGACGAATGACCCAGATACCTTACCTTTTTTAACCTTGCATAGCGCTTCTTGGCCGGATAAAGGTGGATTTAACTCCGGTTATTACAGTAACAAGCAACTGGATGAATTGTTAGATAAAGCGCGGGTCACGAATAACCTCGAGGAGCGCGCTCAATTATATCGACAAGTTCAAAAAATTGTTCATCAAGATGCGCCTTGGTTGTTTGTGGCGAATTGGAAGCAAAATGCGGTTGCTAATGAGCATGTTAAATATTTCAAATTGCAGCCTAATTTTAACTTATTACTTAAAGACGTTCGTAAAGATTGATTAATGTGAATTGGTTATTTAATTAATTATTTGATTTTATGGGGAAAAACTATGTGGTTATACTGTTTGAAACGCATTTTAGCGACCATACCCATACTGATTGGTTTGACGTTAATTGTCTTTTTTATCATGGCAATGATCCCTGGAGACCCAGCTCAAGCATTGCTTGGCCCTTGGGCGACTCCTGAAAATGTGGCTAGAGTAAAAACAGAGCTTGGGTTGGATAAGCCGTTATATCAGCAATATTTTATTTGGATGAATAATTTGATATCGGGTGATTTTGGCCGCTCATTTGTCCTTAACCGACCTGTTGTTGATGAGGTTTTAGAGCGATTTTCTGCCACATTAATTTTGGGTGGAAGTGCATTGTTACTCAGCTCAATTTTAGGGCTATTAGCCGGGGTTCTTTCCGCCATTCGTCAATTTAGTTGGAGTGACCGATTTATTACACTCGCCGTTTTATTGGGTATCTCAATGCCATCTTTTTGGATTGGTTTACTGATGATTATGTTTTTTTCTGTTCAATTACAATGGTTTCCGGCATCTGGAATGTACGATATTTGGCAAGGCGGTGGCCTGAGCGATTTATTGCATCACCTTGTTTTACCTGCTGTGACGCTTTCATTGGTTGCGACAGGGGTGATAGCGCGTTTGACGCGTACAGCAATGTTAGAAGTACTGCGACTTGATTTTATTCGTACAGCAAGGGCAAAAGGCTTAAGTGAGCGCAAAGTGATTTTTCGCCATGCATTTCGTATGGCATTGGTTTCCGTCATTCCCGTCATTGGTATCCAAGCGGGCTTTGTTTTTGGTGGTGCGGTGTACATTGAAACCGTTTTTCAGTGGCCAGGACTCGGCGCCATGCTAGTGAAGGCAGTGGCAACCCGTGACTTATTTTTAGTCCAAGGGGGCGTATTGATTGCAGCCGCGTCCTATGTCTTTATCAATTTACTTGCGGATGTTGCGCAAGCCATATTAGACCCGAGGTTGAAATCATGAGCCAGTCTATGACCCCTGTTATTCAGCATCGTCATCGCCAGTCGATCGGCTCGTTACTGCTAGCGAACCGCCTAGCAACTTTGGGGCTATTTACTTTATCTATCATTATGCTCTTGGCATTTTTAGCGCCTTGGCTCCCTCTTGCTAATCCTGATGAAACTGATTTAGTTAATCGTCTACTTCCCGCTTTTTCGTCTGGTCATTTATTAGGTACTGACCATTTAGGGCGAGATATTTTATCTCGATTGCTGTGGGGAACGAGAGTGTCTCTATTGGTCGGTATTTCAGCAACTCTAATCGCTGCAATATTCGGCACCCTGATAGGCTTGGTGGCTGGGTATGTCGGCCATCGCACTGATACATTATTGATGCGTTGTATTGATATGCTAATGGCATTTCCATACATTCTATTGGCATTAGCCATTGTCGCGGTACTTGGGCCTGGGTTGCTCAATGCGTTATATGCGATCGCATTAGTGAATATTCCCTTTTTTGCTAGGAACATTCGTGGGTTAACGGTCGGTTTGCGCGATAGGGATTTTATTCAAGCAGCTAGGTTGTCAGGTAAAAACCATTTACAAGTCCTATTAACGGAAGTGTTACCGAATGTCTTGCCAATCATTGTAGTTACCATGTCAACGACCATCGGTTGGATGATTTTAGAGACGGCAGGCTTGTCATTTTTAGGGCTAGGTACTCAGCCACCTAATGCAGACTTAGGTTCAATGTTAGGGCAAGGGCGCGCACAGATGTTTGTCGCTCCTCATGTGGCATTGGTACCCGGTATTATGATCTTTCTTATTGTGATTAGTTTTAACCTGCTAGGGGATGGCGTGCGTGACATTCTTGATCCTCGGTTAAAATCAGGAGCCTTACAGCGATCACAACCAATGACGCAGACCGATAGAGTTAATATTCCTGCGAAAACGGGAGATGAACAAGTAGTATTAGAAATCAAAGACTTGTCGGTCGCTTTTCGCCAAGGAAATCAATTACGTCCAACTGTAAAAGGGATCAGTTTTACTGTTGGGGCGGGGGAGTGTCTAGGGTTAATTGGGGAGAGCGGCTCGGGTAAGAGTGTTACCGCTTTATCTGTGATGGGGCTGCTTGCATCACCTCCTGCATTGATTACGGCGGGGGGGATTTATGTGGAACACGAAGAAATGTTGTCATTGCCGTTATCTGTTATGCAGCGCCGTCGCGGTGCGAAGGTGTCATATATTTTCCAAGACCCACTGACGACACTCCATCCCCAGTTTACTATCGGTGTGCAATTGCGTGAGGCCATCACCGCTCACCAATCTTTGTCACTCTATGAGGCGAAAAATAAAGCCATTGAATTGTTGGATAGCGTTGGGATCCCAGATGCGCAAGAACGTTTCGATGCCTATCCTCATGAGCTTTCGGGCGGACAGCGCCAGCGGGTAGGGATCGCAATGGCGCTGGCTAATGACCCCGTGTTGATTATTGCTGATGAGCCAACTACCGCATTAGATGTCACAGTACAAGCGCGAATTTTAGAATTACTTGACCAGCTACGCCGTGAGCGCGGGGTTGCGCTCTTATTTATTACCCATGATTTCGCGGTTATTAACCAAATTTGCGACCGTGTTGCAGTGATGCAACAAGGTGAGATAGTCGAAACCGGTGATACGCAAACGGTATTACGGCAGCCTCAGCATCCTTATACACAACGTCTGATTGCCAGTGTACCTAAGTTAGGGGAAGGACGTGGGTTTTTAAAACAAGTGCAACAACTCTATGGTCATCAGCCCGATGGCAATGATTTGACATCGACACAGGAGGTTTAGTGAAAAAAGTGATTGAGGTTAATCAGCTGGTGAAAACCTTCGGGCAGCCAAGAAGCTTATTTCACCCTCGAGGGCGCCAAGTTCATGCATTGAAAAATATTTCATTATCACTTTACGAAGGTGAAACTCTGGCGGTGGTTGGGGAGAGTGGCTCAGGGAAAAGCACTTTAGCGCGTATTTTAGTTGGCTTGGAGCGAGAGACCTCGGGAGATATTACTGTCTTAGGGCAAACTCGTGCCGAGTGGCAGCAGCAAGGTGCGCGTGCGTTTGGGCAAGCCATTCAGTATGTTTTTCAAGACCCTGTTGCATCTTTGAACCCGCGAAAAACCATTGGAGAGACTTTGTCTGTTCCGTTGAAATATTTAAAACACATGAACTCATCACAAAGAGCGGCTCGGCTGGCGGAATTACTTGAGGCCGTCAATATGCCAATCGATGCTTTAGCCTGTTATCCCCATGAATTCTCAGGCGGGCAGGCTCAGAGGCTAGCCATTGCGAGAGCTTTAGCCGCAGATGCAAGAATATTAGTACTGGATGAGCCGGTTAGTGCGTTGGATGTTTCGGTACAAGCGCAAGTTTTGTTGCTATTAGAACAACTCAAACAACAGTTTTCGTTATCCTATTTATTTATTAGCCACGATTTAGCGGTAGTGGAATCAATCGCAGATAGAGTCGCCGTACTCTATTTAGGAGATTTGTTAGAATGTCGAGATACCCGCAGCTTATTTGCCGCACCGGAGCATGAATATACGCGAAATTTATTGGCTAGTGCCCCTCGTATTCGTGTTGATTCAGTCGCTTAGAAACTTATTTAAACCAGTTGAGAACCTAACATGAGCAACAATAAGCCGACGACGATAGAACCAGTACGTATTAAGCGGACTGATGAAATCGTCAATGCAATAAAAGAAACTATCATGGCCGATAACCTCATACCCGGTGACCGTTTGCCACAAGAAAAAGAACTTATTGAACATTATAACGCCAGCAAAAGTACTGTGCGAGAAGCACTGAAATCACTGGAAGTTCAAGGGTTAATTAAAACAAAAACCGGGCCGGGTGGTGGTGCGTTTATTGATTCTATGACTGAATCGCGAGCAATGAGTTTGTTATCGAATTATTTGTTTACGCGGGATATATCAATCAAAGATATTTATACGTTACGTAAATTACTAGAACCGGTGGTTGCAGTTAGTGCAATTGACAACATTGATAATGACGGTATCCAGAAGCTGTACGATACCATCGCTATTTATGACCATGAGCCCGCAGATGAAAATGAGCGCTGGCAGCAACGGATGGCAGAGCTGGATTTTCATGCGGTGGTTGCCAGCTATTCCGATAACGTTTTATTAGTGTTTATTTGCCACTTTTTACAGCGTTTACTCAAAGATTTAGCGGTTTGTAAGGACATTTATTTAAAACCTGAGCCCGTTGACAGACGCCAAGGTATTGAATACCAATATCAATTAATCGAGGCTTTACGCCGTAAAGACGCCGAGAAGGTTCAATCGGTGATGGAAACACATATGGCCTACGCGGAACAAGCCATGTTAGCGCTACAAGCCACATTGCAAGAACGTTTTTTAAGTGAAGATAGGTAACGTAATGATAGATAAAGCATATCTGACCTCTGTATTAAAAACATTGTTATGTACGCCTAGCCCGGTTGGGATGACTGAACAAGCTGTTGCGCAGACACATCAATGGTTGACTGAGTTGGGGTTCGCGCCGAAATATACACGCCGCGGAGTGCTATATATCACGCTTGGCTCTGAAGAACCTAAACGTGCATTAGCCGCACACCTTGATACGCTTGGGGCGATGGTGACACAACTCAAACCAAATGGGCGCTTGGCACTGCGTAATACAGGCACATGGGCAGCACGCTTTGCGGAAGGTGCAAGGGTGACAGTATTTAGCGACAATCACCAATATCGTGGCACTATTTTGCCATTAAAAGCGTCTGGGCATCGCTTTAATACTGAAGTTGATACTCAAATTGCGGATTGGGATAATTTAGAAATTCGCCTTGATGCTCCCTGTTATAACTTCGCTGATTTACAATCCCATGGCTTAAATGTCGGTGATATTGTTGCGGTTGATGCGCAACCCGAATTCATTGATAACGGCTTTATTGTATCGCGTCATTTGGATGATAAAGCTGGATGTGCGGTGATGTTAGCCGCATTAAAATCACTGGTGGATGATGGCGTTGTGCCTGCGGTGCCTTGCCAGATGATGTTCACGATTTCAGAAGAAGTTGGAATTGGCGGCACACACGGTTTTGGTTCGCAAGTTCAAGAATTGTTAGCGATTGATAACTCAGTTTCTGCTCCAGATCAAACCACACGAGATGACGCACTGACCTTAGCCTTTCGTGACAGAACCGGCCCGTTTGATTTGGCAATTACACGGCATTTACTGCAATTATGCCAGCAGTATGATATTCCTCACGTCCGCGATACTTTTAAACATTATCGTTCGGATAGTGCTGCGGCAATTGATGCAGGATGGGATATTCGTGCGGCTTTAGCGTGTTTCGCACTAGACAGCTCCCACGGTTGGGAAAGGACTCATTTGGACTCATTAGTGGCGCTCGCAACCTTAGTGAGACGCTATATTGAAAGTGATTTAGTGCCATTACCGGGGCAATTATTACAAAGCTAATAATGTGTAGTTGATACTAAAAAGCCCTCTTCTCATTGAACGTGAAGAGGGCGTTGAATACGTTAATTGTTAACTTAGGTTAGCTTGTGATAAATATTTTTGCATCTCATCCACAGGCACCATACCACCACCCGTTGCCCATACAAGATGTGTTGCGTTGGCCAGTTTCATCGGCGTGAGGGATTTGGATTGCAAATAACCTGTGTTTTGCATGACATGTACGCAACCAGTCATACCCGCCAAGGCTGACGGCTCTAATTTAATAGACTCGGTCTGGTTGAGTAAACCTAACAGGTTATACATTTCGCTATCGTCAATGGTGTAATAACCATCAATAAGCCGCTCCATTGCACGCCCCACAAAACCGGATGCACGGCCAACTGCCAGCCCGTCTGCGGCGGTGATATTATCAATACCAATTTCTTGGACTGACACACCATCATGTAGGCCAGTATGAACTCCTAACAGCATACAAGGCGAGTGAGTGGGCTCGGCAAATAGGCAATGGACGGCATCACCAAAGGCCAGTTTCAACCCGAAAGCGACACCACCGGGGCCACCACCGACACCACAAGGTAAATAGACAAATAGCGGGTGGTCGTTATCCACAGTAATCCCTTGCTCTAAAAATTGTTTTTTTAGACGAAGGCCTGCGACAGCATAGCCGAGAAACAGGGTGGTTGAGTTTTCATCATCAATAAAAAAGCAGTTAGGATCTTTTTCGGCTTCTTTACGGCCTTGTTCAACTGCGATGCTGTAATCTTGCTCATATTCCACTACATTCACACCATGTGAACGTAATTTGTCTTTTTTCCACAGTCTGGCATCAGCAGACATATGCACGCTGACGCTAAAGCCGAGTTTAGCACTCATAATGCCGATGGACATACCAAGGTTACCGGTTGAACCAACTGCAATACGGTATTGGCTAAAGAATTGGCGAAATTGTTCAGAGAATAAAATTTCGTAATTATCATCTGTCGATAAAATACCGGCGGCTAAGGCAAGTTTTTCCGCATGAGTGAGTACTTCATATATCCCCCCTCGGGCTTTAATTGACCCCGAAATTGGCAGGTGACTATCTTTTTTCAGTAACATTTTTCCCGCGATTGGCGTTTGATAACGTTTTTCCAGTGCGGCTTGCATGTTTGGAATATCGATAACGTCAGATTCGATAATTCCTTGTGTTGCTTGAGTTTCTGGAAACGCTTTCATCAAATAAGGCGCAAAACGGTGTAGGCGCGCTTCTGCATCTTGCACATCTTCAATGGTTAGCCCGACATAAGGCAAACCCGCTTGTGTCGTCGTGACATTTGGGTTGAACCACGCAATTTGCTTTAAATCGATTAAGTCCTGAACTAAAGGGTAGTCAGCAATTAACTTATCAACATTTATCTGAGTCATAATTACTCTCTTTTAAATCACAAATGAAAGTGCAAAAGTCCCTGCCAGCGCGACGAAAGACGCAATCAACGTGGCGACACTGTAAAAACGGAACGTTTCGGCTAAAGTGGCATTACAGTACTGTTTGACCAACCAGAACAGCGAGTCAGTCACGATGGTGCAACCAATTGCGCCGGAACCAATGGCTAATGTCATGATTTCTGGGCTAATATGCGGGTACATTGGCATTAGCGGAGCCACAATTGCGGTTGCGCCCATCATCGCAACAGTGGCAGAACCGACCGCGGCATGCAGGATGATTGCCACTAGCCAGGCCAGTAAGATTGGGTGCATATCAATACCCGATAGCACCATCGCTAAGGAATCACTCAGTCCACTGCCTTTTAAGATACCGTTAAATGCCCCACCCGCACCGATAATCAATAAAATATTAGCGATTGAGCTAAAACTCTCTTCGGTTTTGCTGAGCAATACGCTCATTCCCATATTACGTCGGATCCCTAACATGTAATAAGCGACAAAAGCGGCAATAAACATAGCGGTTATTGGGTTACCAATAAACTGTAAAAAGGTAAATAACTGGCTATCTTTGCTCATGTTCAAATCAGCAGCTGTTTTGATCAACATGAGAATAATTGGCAGTAAAACGGTAAATAATGTGGCACCGAGAGAAGGCAAATCTTTCTCTTCTCGTACTTCGAGGTCAGAGAAGGCTTCTGGTACCGTTTTAAACGGTAAGCGGTCACCTAAGAACTTGAGGAACAGTGGTCCACCCACTAATGACGCGACTAAGCCTACTGCGAGCCCTGCCACAATCACCGTACCAATGTCAGCACCTAATTCATTTGTGACAAAGAGAGCCGCAGGGTGTGGTGGTACGATACAGTGTACAGCCATCAGTGCGGTACATAATGGGATAGCCAGTTTTAATAACGAGGTATTGGTTTTTTTCGCAATGGAAAAAGCTAATGGGATTAGCAGGACAACGCCCACTTCAACAAACAGCGTAATACCGCAGATTAGGCCAATTAGTACCATGGTAACGTCAGGCGTTAACCAACGGCTCTTTTGTAATGTCACCCCAATGCGCTCTGCCGCACCGGAGATTTCCATCATTTTACCGAGTATAGTCCCCAAACCGATAATAGCGGCTAAAAACCCAAGTGTACCCCCAATGCCATTTTCGATGGCGCTGACCATCTCTAATGGGTTCATTTGCATGGAGATACCGACAAAGAAGCTGGCGAGTAAAAGTGCTAAAAAGGGATGAAACTTAAATTTAATAATTGAAACGATGATTAGTAAAATACTGATAACTAAAGTACCAATCATCCACATTGTAGAGTCCATATCCTACCCCTGATCATCTTGTTGTTGTTCTTCTATTGGATAATAAATATTCAGAGGTGACAAACGATGAAACATGCAGTTTAGATGAACTAAATTAACTCAAGGCTGTGATATTAGTCATATAAATAGGAGATTAGTGTCTTTGGGTCATCTAAATTCATCTTAAAATGGGTATTGTAGAGATTATTAGGCATCATAGTTTTTATTGGGGGCATTGTGTCGGTAAATTTCAATCAATTTGAGCAATCTGGATTTATTCAATGGAATAAACGGCTATCAAGTTATCAACTATCGCGCTTGCATACCTTTGAAGCGGCTGCACGGCATTGTTCTTTTGCCTTAGCGGCACAGGAACTTTCGTTAACCCCCAGTGCAGTTAGTCACCGAATTAACACGTTAGAAGGGGAATTAGGGTTTAAATTATTTGAGCGTTTTCATCGGCGCATTGAGCTAACCTCAGACGGGGAGCGAATTTACTGGGCACTACGTAAAAATTTGGATGATATTAATCAAGAAATCATTGATATCAAAAACCAAGAAATTTCGGGTGAACTGACGGTGTATTCACGGCCCTCCATTGCCCAGTGCTGGTTAATCCCCAAAATTGCAGATTTTGCTAATCAATACCCCTCAATTCAGTTGAATCTGTTAACGGGAAACGATGATGTTAATTTTCGTGGCTATGGTATTGATATTGCTATTTATTATGATGATATAACAAGATCTAATCTGTATTGTGAGGACTTGATGACTGAATCCATTGTGCCTGTTTGTAGCCCGCAATACGCGCAGCAATATGATTTACTCAATAATATTCATCAACTAAAAAATGGCACTTTATTGCATGACCGTCAGGCATGGAGTAGCAACTCCGACTATGATGAGTGGAAAGCGTGGAGTGAGCATTACCTGTTGGCACTGTTTCCACATCGTCGCAACCTGTGTTTTGATCGTTCCGATTTAGCGATTGTTGCCGCAATGAACCATGCTGGTGTGGCAATGGGGCGTAAACAATTGGTTGAAAAACGGCTGAAGCGGCAAGAACTAGTGATGCCATTTGGCGATATTTCGCTGAAGTGCCAACAACGCTATTATTTTGCCATGTTGAATGAAAAACGAAACCCAAAGGCAGATATATTTATTCAATGGCTAAAACAGCAAGTTAACGCAATACCGCAAGTAAAATGACACTTATTCGAGTAAGATAACCACTTGGTGATGTTTTTAGAGAATGGAAAAACCGAAAGCTATGGCCCCGAAAACGCAAAAAGTTGCCACGATCAAAGATGTCGCTGCCAAAGCTCAGGCAGGGAAAACCAGTATCTCACGTTATTTGAATGGTGAATTTCATTTGCTTTCAGATAATTTGCGTCAACGTATTGAAAGCGCTATTCGTGAATTAAATTATCGGCCAAACCAAATGGCGCGTAGCTTGAAACATGGGCGGACAGGCCTGATTGGCTTGATTATTGCCGATATCAGTAATCCATTCTCTGTTGAAGTGCTAAAAGGGGTGGAAGCCGAGTCAATCAAACAAGGTTTTATGACCGTCGTGTGCAATGCGGATAATAGCATTGAGCGTGAATGCCAATTTATTCAACTGCTCAAAGGTTACCGCGTGGATGGGCTAATCATAAATTCAGCGGGTGTTAACGAACAATTCATTGACGTGCTGAAAGAAACTACTCTGCCATTTGTCTTATTAGATAGAAAAATCGACAATTTTCCCAGCGACATGGTTGGGTTAGATAACCCCGCTTCCGCACAAATGGCCTTTAATCATCTTGTTGAACAAGGGTTCGAAGCGATTTGCTTCGTCACTGAGCCTGTTGTGTATAACAGTGCACGCCAAGAGCGCTTACAGACATTTCAAGCGTTATCACAGAATCATCAACATATTCAAAGCGAATTTCATGAAGTCACCTTGCCAGATCCGGCAAAATTAGAGGCTATCGTTGCTGACTTTTGTATCGCACATCGTGGTATGCGCAAAGTGATTGTCGCCGCCAATGGTGTCCTGACCTTGCAGCTGGCGTATGTTATGAATAAACAAGGGCTACGTTGGGGGACAGATATTGGCTTTTTAAGCTTCGATAACCTCGAATGGGCTGCATTAGCTGGGCAAGGGGTGACTTCGGTGTCTCAACCAACAGCGGAAATGGGGCACAAGGCGGTAGAGTGTTTGCTCGAAAAACTGGAAAACCCCGATAAACCCCCGCTGCAATACTTATTTAATGGGGAATTGCTGATCCGTAAATCGACGACATTGTAGCCTTTGGACACTAAATCGTTCGGCTCTTAAAATTTGGTTACCATTTCCCAATTTAGCTTAAGGCTTATTACATGTATACTGGTAGGTAGATTAAGTTATAACCATTTTGAGAGCATAGGGAACATATGAGAAAGATAGGGATATTATTGCTAGCTAGCCTTGTTTTAGCGGGTTGTAGTACTAGAAGTCAGGTCAAAGAATATACCTGCCAAGTTGACCAAAGCTATAATCACATCACGATAGAGCGTAATGGTAAGTTTTTCTTCCCCACTGGTGCCAGTAAAGTTCAAATCTTTTTCAATAATAATCAAATTAATGTTGTTGATTTTGTTGGCTATGAGTATATGAGTTATCCGCTAGTGAAAAGCACAGAGCAGCGACGTGTTGAGAAAATAAAAGATTTTAATGTCGTGATCAATAAAGGTGATTTTTATTCTGATGTCAATGGCATGTTGGAGATTTACTCACCCAGTCAAAAAACCGTCGGATTATATTATTTAGCACCATCAACCAGTAAACTGAATTCTATCCAATTTCTGACCGAGTGTGAACGAAGCAGTGTTGCTCGTCCGGGACACGCCCATGAGCATTGATGTTTAAAGAGCCAAAGAGCCCTAATAAATTAGGGCGTTCTAGGTATTTATCTATTTCGCTATTTCAGGGTTAACACAATTTTGGCTTAGGTCACCCTTTAAGGCAGCGATTAGGTTATCAACGGCACACTCGACCATGGCGTAACGGGTTTCATGGGTAGCAGAACCGATATGCGGCAGAGCAACCACATTAGGTAGCGTGAGTAGCTTAGAGTTACAGGGAAGAGGTTCAACTTCAAACACATCTAAACCCGCCCCCCGAATTGTGCCTCTTTCTAATGCGTCGATCAGCGCGGCTTCATCGACGATCCGGCCTCTTGAACCGTTGATCAAAAATGCACTGGGTTTCATTTTTGCTAACTCATTTTTACCGATCAGCTTTTCGGTTGACGCTGATAATGGCAGCACGACACAGACAAAATCAGACTCCGCAAGTAGCGTATCGAGGTCACAACGGCGTGCGTTGAGCTGGTTTTCTGCATCGGGATGGGTATGGTTATTGTAATAGAGAACTGGCATCCCGAAGCCTAAATGAGCGCGTTTGGCAACGGCATAGCCAATACGCCCCATACCTAAAATGCCGATAGTTTTACCATTCACATTACTGCCATATGCGTTTTCACCAATACTTTGAGTCCATTGACCGTTTTTCACCATCTCAGCCATTTCGATAATGCGGCGCGCGCTACAAAGCACTAAAGTGAAAATGGTATCTGCGGTGGTTTCCGTTAATACATTTGGGGTATGCATCAATGCAACCTTTCTGGCATTCATCGCATCAATATCAAATTGGTCGACACCAACGGAAATGGTCGATGCCACTTTCAAATTGGGTGCATTGGCAATGTCATCTGCGGTGATAGGATAGCTGGCCCCGATAATGCCGTCAGCGCTGGATAACGCTTGTTTAAAGTTAGCAAGATTCTCAGGTGTAATGCTGTCAAATGCAGTGACATTAAAGTGCTGCTGTAGCCGCTCAAGTTGATCCGCGGGAATGGATTTATATAAAATAATGTTCTGTTTCATAGTATCCCTTTTAAGCATGTTTCGTGATGACTGCATCACTATTTTGTTCTTGGCTTGGTTTGACAATTAAGGTAAAGAAAACCGAGGCTAATAGTGCGAGTCCCATAAACATATACGAAGCACTTGGGCTACCGGTCGCCCCATTTAAATAGCCAACAAACCATGAACCAAAGAATGAACCTAATGCGCCCATACTATTGATTAATGCCATTGCACCACCTGCAACGTTCTTTGGCAACATTTCAGGAATGATAGCGAAGAAGGGCCCGTACGGAGCGTACATTGCTGCGCCTGCAATCACCAATAAGGTATAAGAGAACCAGAAATTCGTGCTACCGAGCAGGTATGAGCCGAGGAAACAGACCGCCCCAAGCAAAAGCATTGGCCAAACGAATAGTTTACGGTTATGCATACGGTCAGATGCCCATGACACGAGGATCATGGCTAAGGTTGCAGCAAGGTAAGGAACGGCAGAAAGCCAGCCTGTTTCTACCATTCCAAGGTTGGATGCTCCACGAATAATCGATGGCAACCATAGTACAAAGCCATACACCCCAATGCTCCAACAAAAATATTGAGCGCATAGTAAAATCACATTACGAGACTTAAAGGCTTCGCGGTAATTGCGAACAGGCTTGATATTTTTTTGTTCGTCACTAAGAATTTTATCTAATGTCTCTTTTTCAGTCTGGCTGAGCCAATTCACTTGACTGGGTTTATCACGTGCAGTTCTCCACCAGAAAAAAGCCCACAAAATCGCAGGAACCCCTTCCATGATAAACATTTCCCGCCAACCGAATGCCTGAATGAGGTAACCGGATAGCACAGACATCCACAGCACCGTAACTGGGTTACCTAAAATTAAAAAGGTGTTAGCGCGTGACCGTTCTGACTGAGTAAACCAGTTACTGATGTAGATAAGCATCGCAGGCATGACTGCGGCCTCGACGACTCCTAAGCTAAAGCGAATAATCACCAACATCGGAATATTGCTGACCATCCCGGTTAAGCTAGCAAAAATTCCCCAGAGAAAAATACAGGCAAAAATCAGTTTGCGGACACTGCGCTTTTCCGCGTAAATAGCGCCTGGTATTTGGAAAAAGAAATATCCAAGGAAAAATAATGAGCCGAGTAGCGACGACATTCCTTTGGTAATGCCTAAGTCAGCATTGATACCTGCGGCGGCGGCAAAGCTGTAGTTTGCTCTATCCAAATAGGCAAGGCTATAGGTGATAAACACGATTGGCATGATGCGCCACCAACGTGACATTGCTGGAGTATTCATTGTCATAATCGATTTCCTTTTAACATACCGCTTTAGTGGTGTCCGCGGAGAGTAATGCCATTTCATGCTGCAGTTGTGCTTGGGTTGGTAAGCCTTCACTATCTCCTATAACTTGAATGGCTCTTGCTCCAACAAAATTACCTCTTGCAACAGCTTGCGGTAATGTTAAGCCTTCAAGTAAGGCACTAATGACGCCAACGGCAAAGCCATCGCCAGCTCCAACGGTATCAATGACGTGTTTAACATGAACGGCCGGAGATATGCCCTGCTGGTTATCCGCTGTTTTATAATATGCGCCGTGTTCTCCGGTTTTAATCACAACGGCTTCAACACCGTGAGCGAGATAAAAATCAGCAATAGACTCGGGTTGGTCGAAGCCTGTGAGAATTTTGCCTTCTTTTAAGCCAGGTAAAACCCAATTAGCTTGAAACGCGAGTTGGTTGAGCTGTTTCACCATGTCTGTTTCACTCTTCCATAGAGAAGGGCGCAAGTTAGGGTCAAATGATAGTGTTTTACCTGCATTTCGCATCCATTTCGCGGCATGCAGTGACAGTTGGTAGCTGGTGGGTGAAAGCGCGGCTGCCACACCACTTAAATGCAAATGGCGTGCGGATAAGAAATAATTTTCATTAAAATCGGTTAAATCTAAATGGCTTGCCGCAGAGCCTTGACGAAAATACTCTACGATGGGATCGGTTCCATTTTCGGCTTTAGATTTAAGCTGAAAGCCTGTTGGGTAATGAAAATCTACCGTAACACATTGAGTATCCACATGTTCATTATCTAGTGTGGCTTGGATAAAACGCCCGAAAGAGTCATTACCTAAGCGGCTAATCCATCCTGTTCTTAACCCAAGACGTGAGAGGCCAACAGCAACGTTGAGCTCTGCCCCTGCAGCACGACGAACAAAGTTTTCGACCTCATGCAATTTCCCTGTTTGCGTGGCGACGAACATCATCATGGCTTCGCCAAGAGTAACTACATCTAATTGATTTTTCATTAAATTAATTTCCCCTTTCACTGAGAGAGCCTGTAACAGAGAAGTCCTTTAATAGAGATACATAGTATTCAGTGACTGCGCGTAAATCATGCCCTTCAAGTGGAAACTCGATACCACAAGGAGCGTCATTTGGTAGAAGGTTGAGTACTTCTTTCCATGTGCCGTCACTGTCATCAAGTGCTACAGCAACGCGTTTACTGTCACGCAATTGGCAGGCTTTAACGTGAATGTAAGCGACTTGGGAAGCAAAAATATGTGCAGCTTTTAACGGATCTTCCCGATGCCAGTACCAGTTCGCCATATCAAACGCCATTTTTATAGGCATATTTTGGTGTTTTACATCAGCAAAAAAACGTTCAAGAGGCGCAATATGGCCACCGACTTCGGTTTGATCATTCTCGATCACTAACTGTGTGTTGTATTGATTGAGAAGATTAATTACTTCGGTTAAATCATAATTTTCTGGTAATTCACCGAGTGATAGTTTTAAAAAGCGAGCATTAAGTTGTTTGGCATCTTCAAAATAGCCTTGCAGTTTAGTGATGGCGATAGGGCTACGTTGCTGAAATAGCGTGTCTGGCACGGAATAAACGGCGGTGAGCTGCCTTGATTGTAACCCTTTGGCGATATCCGAAAGATTATCGCTTGGTAGTAAGAGTTCTTGGCGGATCTCTGCGCCATCCGCATGGCTGTTTTGAATGATATCGAATAAAGCTTGTTGGCCACCTAATTGTTTTACGGTTTGTGCCCCATAGGCGGCGGTGACAACAATAATGTGTTTGCTCATGACTTTCCTCTCTCTGAATAAAGGGCATTAGCCCATTTGTCATTGCGAATAACTCATTATGGAACCGGTTCCATAATGCTTTCTAGTGACAAAAGAGCAAAATCAGAGCTATATCACTAATCAAATGGCGACAAATGTTTAATTGCCGATCTTTATCACAACTCTAGATGTAATGGGTGTAACGCCTATTATTCTTCCTGATAAATACATTTATATTCCATAACTAATTGATTATTGATTTTTTTATATACAGCTAATATGAAAATGTACCTAATAAATGCGTGATTCTTCATAATTAATTATTGTTAGCGGTATCTCAATTTCGTCTTCTTCGCCTTTTAATGAAATTATATTTCAATATATTAATGATGATGTGAAATTTTAGTGCAGTAGCGGCATTAATTTCACAAGCTCTACCCTGACTACACCACAGCAACTCATAAAAATAATAAGTTACGAAGATGAGGTTCCGAATATGAAAGTAATGAAATTAACCGCACTTTGTAGTGCGCTTCTGTTAGCTAGCGTTACATGGGCTCAAGCAAATACTAATGAAAGTGCGGGAGTCTATAAAAAAGCCTGTACACCAGAGTTAATCCAAGCAGCAAAAAGCAATGCAGATCTTTGCTATGGGGTGAATACGGTTAGTGATATTCAAATTACTAAAAAAAATGATGATAAATATAAGATAAAAGTCGTCATTATTGGTGAAAGTACCAATAAGAATTATATGAATACTTATGGCTATCCGTTAGAAAATACGCCATTCCTTTCATCGGTAAACGGGCGTTTTTTCAATAATTTTATCAGTGCGGCATCCAATACGGTACCGACCTTAACGCGTGCATTAGCAAAAAATGATTTAAATACAATCACACAGCACCATGAAAAGCCGTATTACAACAATAATTCGGTTGTTGATTTAGCCAATAAAGCGGGTTATGAGACCTATTACATTGGTAATAATGGCAGCTTTGGTGATGATGAAATTGGCTTTACAAATTATTTTCTAAAGGCGAATTATTTTTTACCGGTTAGAGACAGCAAGCCTGGTTTTGACAACCTTTTCGTGCAAGAAAAGGTTGTCGTTGATGACAATGTGAATAAACTCACCAATGATTTTAAAATGTTACCTGCCTTTAAAGCCGCGTTAAATAACCCGTCAGAGAAAGAAAAAGTCATTTTTGTTCATATGTGGGGGCCTCACCATGATGGTTGGCCGAAAGGAGCTTGTGAACTCGTTAAAAATAATTACAACATTAACCCTGAGCAATTTGATACGGGTTGGGGAAGTATAGCGAACTGTTATGTTTCAGCGATTAAACTGAGTGATGATTTTATTGGCGATATTTATAGTATCTTGCAAGAAAATAATAAAAATGGGGATAACCCGTTCTCCATTTTATATTTTTCTGACCATGGGCAAGGGTTAGTCAAAGCCAATAAACAGCACGTAAAAGCACTGGAAGCAGAGTATAAAGGGTATATCAAAGAAGGAAATCTATATTTACGTCATGGTCAACTCGTGAAAGGGGCATATCAAGTTCCATTAGTGGTCATCAATTCGGATGATACTAAACGTGAATTTCGCGATGAAACGTTAAGTGAGTGGAATTTATTTGATTATTTCGCATCGTGGTTAGGCGTAGAAACTAACCTAACATCCCCAGCGAAAAGTATCGTAGCGGAGACTATCACACCTGAAAAAGACATTGATGTCTTTGTTTTCCCACGGGATGAGTTTGTGAAGTACGATAGCTTGCCGCAGGATACCGTATTATCACCAGCCACAGTTAATACCCAAGTTGTCGCTGACAATTAATCTGTCAAAAAATAAGGCAGAACCGAATTATCTGTTCTGCCTTTATTATCTTTATTCAATAGGCTATTGACTCAATGCATCGGCAACCGCTTTAAAGCGGGAAAATTTGTCACGTAACTGTTGATACCCAACAGCGTTTGGTTGGTAAGTGGTGATTTTTGGGGTACTTGCCGCAATGGCGACATCAAAACCTGAGTAGTAACCTGTTCCGACAGCGGCACAAAGTGCAGCCGCTTGGCAACCTGATTGCTGCACGTTGACGACATCTAACGGCAAGTTACTGGCATCACAGAACATTTGCATCCACAATGGTGACTGTGTTGGGCCACCTGTGAAACGAATAGATTCAGTTGTATTATCAAGGCCAACAATACGGTCTTGGTGCAATAAATGTGAAAATACAATCCCTTGATAGATAGCATAAGCAATATCGGCATCGGTATGGTGTGAACTCAAACCGAGTAGACCACCATGCAAATTACTGTGGTAGTTAGAACCGTACAGCCAAGGGAAAAACAGAATATCATTTGGCCGTGTTGCCCCTTCAGCCACACAGTGATTTAGTACGTTATAATCTTGCAAACGTTGATTGAAGAAGTGACGAGTGAACCACGCGAGGTTACTGGCGGAAGTCGGGCTGCCTTCGTGGACAAAATAGGTACCTGGAATACAGTATTTACTCCATACGTATGGGTAATCTGAAGGCACAATTTCATCGAAGACACGTGTTGAAATGGTCCAAGTTCCGGCTACGGCGCTGAGTTTATCTTTTTGACTGACCCCTGACGCCAACGCTGCACCCACGACATCAAAGAAGCCACCAAATACAGGGGTTCCTTCCACAAGCCCAGATTCTACAGCAGCTTTGTGGGTGACCGTTCCTGCTAATTGAGCTGAGTTAATAACGGGTGCCAGCTTGTCATTTGCCTCATCAATACCAAATAGTTGGCATAATTTAGGATCATAGCTCGACAGGGTTTGGTTAAATAATTGGCTACCAGAAATATTGGTTTCTTCGCAGGCAATTTGGTCGGTTAGACGGTAGCGAATGTAATCGTGGACCATCAAAACATGCTGAGTATCACGATAGTTATCAGGCTCGTGTTGTTTTAACCAACGCAGTAGTGCCACAGGATGAGAAGCCCATAATTGCTGCAAACTCAATGGATAAGCTTTATCCGCAGTGCCGTCTTGGTGCCATTCATCAACAATAGATTGAGCGCGTGAATCAGATGACACAATCCCATTTCTAACCGGTTTTCCTTGGCTATTGAGTAAATACAGCCCTTTGCCGTGAGAAGAAAAGCTGACACCGGAAATTTGGGCGGGGCTGAGTTGGCTATTTTGAATCGCTTGGCGAATCACGCTACAAGTCGCTTCCCAAAGCATTTCCATATTGCGTTCACTAAAACCTGCTTGTGGACTCTCAGTGGGAAAAGAATGTTCAGCAACGGTAATTTCTTGGCCTTCTGCGGTGTAAATACCCGCTTTAATTACGGTACCACCAAGGTCAACACCCATAAAAAATGCATTCATTATCGGCTCCTTTAGGCGTTGTACCAGCTTGCTTGTTGCATTTTGTCTTCCATCCAATGACGGGCTTTGATAATTTCAATTAGTGGCTCATCGGCTTTTTCTGTCCACATTTCAATCAGGAAGGAACCACGGTAATTTAAACGTTTTAATAATTTGAATAAATTAACAAAATCTACGCAGCCTTCGCCGAAAGGTACATCACGGAATTGACCTTTGCAGGTTTCGGTCACCGCATACGTATCTTTTAAGTGAATCGCTGCGACGTGTTCAATTCCTTGGGTGAATTCTTTTTCGACATCATTACCCCACGCGGTTAAGTTACCGACATCAGGATACACACTGAACCAAGGTGAGCGAATTTTATCGGAAAGCGTTTGCCATTTGCTAATGGAATTCATAAAAGGCGTATCCATGATTTCCACTGCACACATCACTTGAGAAGCGGCTGCAATTTCACTGACCCATTGCATGCCTTTTTCGAAATTGGCAATTGTTTCGGCATCTTGCTCTTCATAGTAAACGTCATAACCCGCGAGCTGGATAGTACGAATACCTAAGTCTTGAGCGAGCTTAATGGCTTTTTCCATTAAGGTATAGGCCATCATACGGGTAGCTTCATCATGGCTACCGAAAGGAAAGCGGCGATGGCCGGATAAACACATACTTGGAATGCGAATGCCTGTTTCTTGAATGGCTCTAACAACTTCTAGGCGTTCTGCGGTGCTCCAGTCTAACCGAGCTAGACGTTCGTCAGTTTCATCTACTGACATTTCCACAAAATCGTAACCCGCAGATTTTGCGATAACTAATTTTTCTAACCAACTGCTGTTTTTCGGTAATGCTTTTTCATAAATACCAATTGGATGCTTGCGCATGGTTTTCCCCTTGAAAAATTAACTTTGTGTCGATGCTTTATTAAGGCGTTGGTTGCGGTTCATCGCACGTTTAGCACTCCATTTTTCTTTGAAGAACTTGAATGCTAATGCCAAGATGAGCGTGATCCCCCAAACAGCGAGGTTAAAGTGCAGGCTCACTCCTAGCAGGCTTAAACCTGTCGCAATGACCTGTAAAACCAATAAGGCACAGAACACTCGGCTAACCTTACCAACTCCCCCAAATGGGTTAGTTCCACCTAATACGATGGCAAGAATGGTGAGCAGTAAATAGGAATCCCCGTAGCCCATACGTGCAGAGTTAAAGCGAGCCATCATGATTAACCCAGCTAACACACATAACAGACTAGAAATGGTGTATATCGCAATCATGACACGGTCGGTACGAATACCGCTGAACCACGTTGCATTGATATTACTGCCACTCATATAAATATTTTTACCTAGCCGCGTACAGCCTAGAAAAAGCGCTAACAGAATTGCGGTAACGATGAAAATAATCATAGCGATTGGTACCCCAAGCACGGTATCGGAGCCAATGGCACGAACAATGGGCGGCATGCCACTCAGTGCCGCTCCTTTAGTGAGGTAAACGCCAATACCGCTGATAATTGTCATGGTGCCGAGAGTGACTAGAATTGGATGTGCCCCGATGTGGGAAATCATCAGTCCCGTTAAGCTACCAATAATGACCGCAATTACGGTTGCGCCAATTAATGCGAAGACCAACCACATCAGCTGTGTACCCGTTCCAGCATCCATCGGAAGGTAATTGATAAACACCCAAGCCATGAATAGGCCGGTTAAGTTAGCGGTACTAATAATGGCAAGGTTCAAGCCGCCGCTTAACATAGGTACAAACATGGCAAAGGTAAGTAAGCCCAACTCAGGTAATTGAAAAGTGATACTTAAAAACGTATTTTGGGTAAAAAAGTGACCTGGCATGGCAATACTAAATGCGGCGATAGCCAGAACAAAGATTGAAAGCAGTCCGATAACAGAGCCATCAATTTTAAAAAAAGTATTTTTTTTCATGGTGATATTCCTGTTAAACAAAACCTACGTCCGTCTCTTTACGTTTTTTGTAGTGAGTAATACAAATCGCAATGAGAATAACCAGCCCAATGACGATATTGACGAAGTAGTTTGAAACACCAATCAGATTTAGGCCGTTTTTCAAGATACCAATCAGGAAAACCCCCATTAGTGTCCCTATCACAGAACCCCGTCCGCCGGATAAACTGGCGCCACCTAATACAGCCGCAGCAAGCACATCCAGCTCTCCACCCACAAGGGCACTCGGTACGACTTCGCTCATTCGGTAGGTTTGCAACATGCCACCAATCGCCGCCATTGCACCAAGGTAGCCATAGGCAAACAAGTAAATCACTGAAACACGGATACCAATACGAGATGCAGATTCTTGACTTCCGCCTACTGCGTATAACTGACGGCCGATGTGGGTTTTATTCATCAAAATCCACGTTAAGAAGGCAATGCCAAGCATCACAATTAGCGGCAAGCCAACTTGGTAATATTCGCCATCCACTTCAAAAGGCAAAATAGTCACAGGGTCAACCCACCAATCGGGCAAGTCATAAATACTGTGCCCATTGGTTAACCACATCAGCATTCCGAACAACAGTGATTGCATACTAATGGTGATAATGATCGACACAACATTCAGCGAATAAATCAAAATGGCATTGATTAATCCAAAGGCGATACCGATGATAATTGCTAATGTGATACTGACCGCAGGGCTGGCAATAAAACCTTGTAATAACCAAGTCGCGATCACGTATTGCACTACGGAAGCCACAGCAGCAAACGAAATATCAATGCCCCCAGTGACAAGAACCACAAATAAGCCCAAGGCGAAAATACCCGTCACCGCATAGCTTTCACTGAGATCGAGTAAATTTTGAATAGTCAGAAATTGTGGGCTCATCAATGTGAAGAACACCACCATGATAAGAATGACCCAAGTCAGCCAGCCTTCGACAGATTGTGGTCGTAATTTTTGCCAATTAGCCATTGATGATTTCCTCCAATTGTTGCTCATTGATGGAATCTGTCACAATTTCTTTGACGATAGAGCCTTGTTTCATATGTAAAATTCTGTCGCAATTATAATAAGCTTCGGAGGCTTCATCGGTAATTAATAAAATGGAGATACCGACACCTGACAAACGGTGAATGAGTTTGTAAATACTGTCTTTTGCGCCGATATCGACGCCAACGGTTGGCGAATCTAAAATCAGTACCTTAGGGCGTGTTAAAATCCATTTGGCAAGTACCACTTTTTGCTGGTTACCGCCTGAAAGTGTTGAAAGGGCGTTATTTGGGTCGGTGACTTTAATATCTAAGTCGGCTATCCACTCTTGTACGATGTCTTGGCACTGTTTTTCATCGATTAAATGCCAAGGTGTTTTGAGTCGATCAAGAATCGAAATCACCATATTGTCTGCGATGGATTGCTGTAAGATAGCGCCTAAAGTCAGGCGGTCTTCAGATACATAACCAATGCCACGCTTAATAGCGTCGGTATTATTTTTTAACTTAACAGGCTTGCCTTCAATGAATAATTCGCCGCTGTCTGGACGGGTAATGCCAAACAACGATAGCGCTAATTCGGTGCGGCCTGAGCCAAGCAAACCACATAAACCTAATACTTCGCCGCGTTTTAAATTTAAGTTGATATCACTATATTGCCCAGTCCGACTGAGATTTTTTAGCTCGAGTACTGTGCGTCGGTCTTCTGCGTTATTTGGTGGCTTACGTTCATGGACAATGTCTAAGCCAGTCATTAACTCAGTAATTTTGCGTGTAGTTAAGCCTTCAGCAGGCCATGTTCCAATTTTTTGACCATCACGGATCACGGTGATACGGTCAGAGATCTCTTTGACTTCTTCTAGCCGATGACTAACAAAAACAACCGTGATCCCTTTATCTTTTAGGTAATTAACCGTTGAGAGTAATTGGTTGACTTCAGTACGGGTCAGTGAAGCCGTTGGTTCATCCATAATGACCAGACGTGCATCGGCGACTAAGGCTCGGCAGATCGCAACTTGTTGGCGTTGAGCAATGGGTAAGAATTGTACCGGTGTATCAGGGTCAATGGTAAAAGCCAGCTCATTGAGGATTTCTAACGCTTTCTCGCGCAGTTGTTTTTTGCGAAACCAGCCAAAATAGCCTTTGAGATTCAGTTCAAAGGCGATATTTTCGGCAACAGTTAAATTAGGAAATAACGACAAATCTTGGTAGATAACTTGTACACCTAATTCACGGGCTTTATCTGGCGTCAACCGATGATAACTTTTTCCATCAATTTCAATTTTGCTACCGTCATCAGGGGCATAGACACCACTGATGGTTTTAATTAATGTGCTTTTCCCACACCCATTGGTGCCTGCTAAACAGTGCACTTCACCTTTGTTGAGCGTCAAATCGATATTGCGTAATGCACGGTGACCACCGAAGCTTTTGGAAAGGTCTCGCAAGGTAATGAGTGGATCGGATTTGTCAGCTTTAGAGGTGCTTGTCATAAGTACAATTCCTACTGCAAATAAATTGGTGTTGGCTTGTTTGTGATGAGTTCGAGCTGCTGCGTTAGTACAGGCAACTCGAACTCAAAGAACATAAAATTTAATATATTGATAAATATTGTATTTTTGTTGTAAATGTTATTTTAACAGGGTGAAATTACAGACCGACTTCGACTAATTTTTTAGTATTTTCAATATTCAAATTAACGGGGTTATCACTCAAAATGGTGTTACCACTGACTTTGATTTCACCCATATCACCAATAGACACGCCATCTTTAATTTCTTCACCATTCATCATGGCAGTCGCAACCTGTACAAATACTTGTCCTGCGACTTTTGGATTGGAAATATAGCCGCCATCAATTGCACCTTTTTCCAGTAATTTGATGCCTTGGCCTGGCGTAAATGTCCCGAATACACAGGTTTCATCATTTTTGCGGCGTTTATCAATGGCACGGCCTGCACCGATAGGGCCTTGTGAACCAAATGACATGATGCCTTTTAAGTCTTTGTGTTTAGATAATAAATCATTGGCGGTGCGCATTGAGTCATCAACGGATTCGGCAACACCAAAGCGGTCATCGACCATTTGCATTTTCGGGTAGTTTGCTTTTTGGTAAGCAATTGCCGCGTCTGCCCATTCGTTCACTAATGGTACTGTCAGGCTTCCCACAAACATGGCATATTTGCCTTCTTCGCCCATACATGCCGCCATATCTCTCATATGGTTAGCACCCATACTTTGGGTATCCAGTAATTCAAAGTCCCAATCTGCATTTTTTTGGTTTGGTGATTCGTGGGTAATGACTTTAATTCCAGCGTCTTGAGCTCGCTTTAATACAGGCTCAAGAACTTTAGCGTCGTTAGGGACAACGCCAATGACATCTACTTTTTTGGCGATTAAATCTTCGATAGCACGAACTTGTTCCGCAGGATCAGCGGTTGTTGGGCCAACTTGGAAGGCGTTTACACCCAGTTTTTTGCCTTCTTCAGTAATACCTTGTTCCATAACATTAAACCAAGGAATACCACCGACTTTAACGACGACACCCATGGTAAAGGGCTTTTGTGCTTTTTGTGATTCAGCCATCGCGACATTTGAAAATAGTGCAACGCTCATTAAACAAGGTAAAACTAGCTTCTTCATGTTCATAGTTGTATTCCTTAGTGTAGATGGATACTAAATCAAGAACTTTCATTTTTAGAAATAATGAATTTCTCATATTTAGATATGCCTATAATTAAGTGCTAAGGAATTATGGGTAAATAATATCCCTGCACTTATTTAATACAGAAAATAAAATGGAACTTATTATTTTTACTTACATTACAGCTATATAATTTTTATTTTTATAAATTATTTGTCGCACTCGATAATTTTAAGATTAGAGAATTGTTTTTGAAAATTATTATCATTTAGTTTATTTGTGATTAATACGTCAATATCATCAAATGTACAAACCTGACTAAATGCATACTTTCCTAATTTACTGTTATCCGCGAGCAAAACTTTATTTTCAGAAACCTGTAACATAATATTTTTTAATTTTGAGTTTATTTCACTGCCATCGCGAATACCATTTTCGATATTGAACCCTTGGCATGAAAGAAATAAGGTTTTTATCTGAAAGCTACGAATAATACTTTCTGCAATTGGGCCATGAAAATCATCATGACGTTCTGAATATTCCCCACCAATACCAATAACACGAACTCGGTCACGGCAGGCCAACGCTTGGATAATTTTGACCGAGTTTGTCACCACAGTGATGTCGATATCGGGTATTTGCCGTGCTAGAAACCAGCAAGTACTGCTGTTATCTAGCATAATACAGTCACCAGGCTGAATTAATTTTAGTGCAGCCTTCGAAATTTTCATTTTGGCATCAGGATGTTCTTCAGTTCTTTTACGAAAAGATTCTGCGCCATCAACCATTTGACTGAGTTTGACCGAAGATGGCATAACATTCACCATCGGCATTTCTTCTTGGTCGATGGCCACCGCGCCCCCAAAGCTACGGATGATCCTGTTTTCTCGCTCAAGAGTTGTTAAATCGCGACGAATAGTTTCTTGAGACACGAGACATAATTGCGCTAAATCACGTACCAACGCCGAACCATTTTGCGAAACATGAGAACATATTAATTTATGGCGTTCGGCTTGTAACATATTTAGCTCCTATTATTTCCACGATATTTATTCTGCCCGTGTTGCTTTTTTTTTGTCGTGATTGGATTCAAGTAATCTCTTTTTGAAAAGAACAAAGCCGATTAAAGTGATTTTGATCTTCATTTTATGAATTTAAAATTATTCTATTACATAATTATTAGACTTAAGTCACTATATTGGCGGTGTCTTTTTGTTTTTCTCACAATAAACAAAAAAGGTTGGGCTAACTCAGTCAATTAACCACATCTTGATGGTGACTTTATTTGACTGATTATGCCCGAATAAGCCCGAGTTGAGCTGTTTTGTTGCGAGTTTGTAAAGTGAGGTGCTTTTTAAATGGCCTAAATCTGTTTACCTTAATAGGTAGATATAGGTTATCAACACACAAAAAATATCACGATAATAAATTTTTGTTGTTGATATTAAAGCATATTTTAGCAAGCTAGGGAGTTGTTATGTTAGAACAATTGAAACAACAGGTTTTTGAAGCGAATCTCGCCTTACCCAAACATAACCTAGTGACCTTTACTTGGGGTAATGTGAGTGGTATTGACCGTGAAGCTGGGTTAATGGTGATAAAACCTTCAGGCGTTGACTATGAAACCATGAAAGCAGAGGACATGGTGGTGGTCTCGTTGGAAAGTGGAGAAGTGGTAGAAGGGAAATATCGACCTTCTTCAGATACTGACACGCATTTGGCGCTGTACCAAGCATTCCCTGGAATTGGCGGTATTGTTCATACTCACTCTCGTCATGCCACTATTTGGGCTCAAGCTGGGCAGCCATTGAGTGCCTTAGGGACAACCCATGCTGATTATTTCTATGGTGAAATCCCTTGTACCCGCAAAATGACAGAAAGTGAAATTGAAGGGGATTATGAAAGAGAAACAGGCCATGTGATCATCGAAACCTTCAAGGAAAAAGGACTGTCAGTAAAAGATATTCCAGCCGTATTAGTGAATAGTCATGGTCCATTTGCTTGGGGAACAAGCCCCGATAATGCAGTGCATAATGCCGTGGTATTAGAAGAAATTGCCTATATGAATTTATTTACCCGTCAATTAAGTTCGCAAATAGGTTCAATGCAACAAGTCTTATTAGATAAACACTATTTACGTAAACACGGCAAAAATGCGTATTACGGGCAAAAATAAAGCAGTTAAAAATTCATTGAATAAAACTGGCGAACAAAAGTTATTATTGATTTTATAACCAATAACGGATTTTTTCGTCAATAAAATAGCCACAATAAATAAGCTATGTGGCTATTTTACTGTTTTTTAAATACAGCCATTACTCAGGTTTATTTTATTAAGCCTGTGGTTGTTTATAAAATAATTAAATTTATTTAAATTAAGTATATTTCTCTGAGTTGCTTAATATCATGATTTGTGAATTTAAGTTCATTTTTAATATAGTTTTCTACAGAGCCGGATATTTCTTCCATCGCATTAAAGACTTCTATAATAAATGATTCTTGAGTATCAATCAGTGAAAGTAAATAATCCAGTACATTTTTGTCTTGAGTTATTTTCCGATATCCCGCCATTTTAATTTCGTTACGTTCAAGTCGGTTAAAATGGGTGAGCATATAGTCCTGCACAATGGTTTTTTTCGGAACACCTAGCATGGAAAGCACCAGTAATGCACCATAACCGGTTCGATCTTTTCCGCCTCGGCAATGCTGAATATTTGGGGCATTATGACTATCTAATAAAACTTCTATCATTTGCTTAAAGGCGGCTTTTGACTTATCACTCACTACAAATTGGCGATATTGCTCTAATATTTGTAACCCATCGCCGTTAATCATCTCTTTCGGAATATGCTGGATAACACTTTCGATTAACGCTTTATCTTCATTATCTGGTGATGCGGCAAATTGTGCTGCTAATTCAGCAGTTTGAGCTGTTGCATCAAGATGATAGGTTTTCTTTTCACCAACATGGCAATTAGGCGATTTATTAATTTCATTTTGAGTACGATAATCGATAATGCTGTTAATCCCTAGATGGGAAATATAATTGACCGCTTGTTCATTCAAATTAAACAGATGGTTGGAACGGTATAACATTCCCCATTTCACCTGTTTTCCGTCTGTTGTGGTATAACCCCCAAAATCACGGAAGTTATTTAATCCCTCAATAGGTAATGTTCTTTCAGCGAATAATCTACGTCCATTGGCATTTTGTAAAATAAAATAGATGCGTTGTTTAGCATTTAATGGGTCTTGAACTGTAATGCTATTCTCTAATTTATCTGTAATGAAATTCTCAGGATAAACCTGAGTATCAGGTTTATCCGTCCAATATAATGCCAGAGGAGAGGATGGAATTTCACTAAACTTTATTTCGAGTGTTGATTCATTCACTCTGTTGACTTCGATTTCCATATATTTCCCTTTATCATCCTAAAATTCCGAACACGGAACAAACAACACCTAAAACCATAATGGCAACAATGAGTGCAACGGTATGTTTCCCTTGAAATTTACGAACAAGGAAGAAAATACCGAGCGCAAAGAGAAGGGTGAGTAAGTTAGGTATTACCTTGTCAAACATCTCTTGTACTTTGATAGATTGCTCACCGACGGCGATGGTTAGCGGAGTGGAAAGCTTGACGGTCGTCGCTATCAAGGAACCTAGGACCATGACCCCGACAACGTTCGCTATATTAGTAATTCGCTGAATAATATTTGATTTCTTCGATTGCTCGATTAAATCAACGCCTTTGTTATAGCCATAATGAATAAAGAAATATTTGGTGCCGATATTGACGATATTAAACAGAATAAACATTAATATAGGGCCGATAATATTACCTTGCAGCGCAAATGCGGCTCCGATGCTGCCGCAAATGGGTAGCCATGTAAATTTTAATAAGCTATCGCCAAGACCTGCAAATGGCCCCATCAAACCGGCTTTTACAGAAACGACCGCCTCTTTTTCTTCTTCTGTTGTTTTTTCTTCTAATGCTGCGGTGACACCGAGAATTAATGCACCTGCGTTAATTTGTGTATTAAAAAACTCGAAGTGGCGTTGCATGGCTTTAATACGCGTTTCTTGATCTGCTTTTTCATAAAGCTTATCGAGAACGGGTACCATACAATGAGCAAAACCAATAGTTTGCAGTTTTTCGTAGTTGTATGAGAATGACATGGTTTGAATTCGCCAAAACATACCATTAAGCTCTTTTTTCGTGAGTTTTTTATTTTCAGAGGTGGTTATTTCACTCATAGGTCATACTCCTCTTCTTCATTTTTATGGGAAGTTGGTGCTGTTTTTTCTTCTGGTGTTTGGCGCAAGCTGTTAGCAAATGCCATGTCATAAAGCACAGCAAATGCCAGAGCGATAAAAGTAATTGGGATAATTGGCAATTTTAAATAGGTTGTGAGCATAAAACCGAGCAGAAAGAAAAACCACATTCTGCCTTTAAGCAACATGAGTAACAGAATACAGATACCAACAGCAGGGATTAGTTTAGATGCGACACCCATACCGGTAAGAATACTTTCAGGTACGGCATTTAATATGCTATTGACTAAGTCACTACCAAAATAAACCGCAATAAAGCAGGGAATGGCACGAATAAAAAACCACAGTGGCGTCGAGAAATAATGCACTTTTGTTAGGCCACTGTAGTTGCCATCAAGAATGGATTTACTGGCCCAGACATTTAAGAAACTGGCAAAAGAACGCCAGATAATCAGTAATTGCTGACATAGAATAGAGACAGGTACGGCAAGGGCGATCCCCGCTGCAATTCCGCCATTTGAAGCAATACCGAGCGCAACTCCAATAATTGAACCGGCGATAATATCGGGTGCAGAATAAGCACCAACATTACCAATTCCCATCCACATTAATTCTAATGTGGCGCTAATGGCTAACCCTTGCACCATATCGCCCATGATAATACCGGCCACAGTACCGGTGAGTAATGGGCGTCTTAGCATTTGCGGACCGACATCATCCAATGAGCAAATACCTGCCCAAATCGCAATTAAAATGGCCTCTACCAACATAATAGGCTCCTCACTTATTGAGTAAAAATAAGTATGATTAGATGAATTAATTGAGTAATGTTTTTAATTCAACAATGGGATCTTTAGGAACCATTTGAATTTCAACAGTAACGTTATTGTTGATGAGCGACCTAAAGGCTTGTTCTTCATCCGGTGTCACAGCAACCGCACGAGATAAATTACGACGGCCTTCTTGCATGCGCATTCCGCCGACATTCAGTTTTTCCAATTTTAAGCCACTTTCGACGAGCCTATTCACATCAATACTGTTAGTAAACAGCAACATAGTACGGCGTTTAATTTCTGCTTTTTTTAAGACTTCAATGAATTTATCGACACCAAAAACGACGACTTTTAGATCTGGTGGCGCCGCCATAGTAAGAACGGATTGCTGAACAGTGTCATTGGCAACTTTGTCGTTGACAATAATCACCTGCTCAATATCAAAATTTTTAACCCAAGTAGTAATAACTTGGCCGTGGATAAGTCTGTCATCAATTCGAGCAACGTTAATTGGCATGGGATTCTCCTAAAGTTCGCTATCGTTTTGTGCTAATGGTTTAAGTTGTTCACCGACATTAATGCAACTGTCAGGGAATACATCATTAATGACTTGATGAAGTTCATGTAAAGGAAGATCTCGGTTGCTGAGTATTTCGAGAAAAGTCGGAACGTTGATTCCGCAGTACAGCACGACATCATTTTGAGTAATAACGAGCTCACTGGCTAAATTGCAAGGAGAACCGCCTAATAAATCGACCAAAATTAAAACACCATTGCCTTTATTAACATGCTGATATGTTTCAAATAAATGTTTTTTCACCTCATTAATATTGCTTTCTCTTTGAATCGAAATCACGCTGATATCTTCTTGCGAGCCAATTAGCATTTCAGCACATTCCAATAACCCTTGTGCAAAAGGCCCATGGCTAGCCAGTATGATAGGTATTTGAGAGCTCATTTTTTCCCCTTGTATTTATCTTTTTTATTTTAGTAATAAAATTACTTTTATATATTTATTTTTAAGTAACAATATCACAAAAAATAGGAATGAAAAGAGGGAGCTCCCTAGAAAGGGTCATTTTTGTGAGCAAGATCGAAGTGGCTACTCAGAGCCACATAGGCGATGTTAAGAAGGAGAAAGTCGATCAGTTATTGCTGTTTAGACGAGTAAAGCGTTCCGCACGAGTGTTAATTTGTTTTTGAATTCTTTCATCATATTGTTTGATAAATAAGTTAGTAATCAACATATTAATTACAGTGAGTTGGGATATTTTTGAGCGAATGGGGATGATCCTTGAAATATTTTCAGTCGATATTGTATGCAAGATAGTCTCAGCTAAGGTTGATACTGAACTTTGTCCCATTTTTGTGATAGCAATGGTCGGAACTTTCAATTCTCTGGCAAGAGTGAGTAGCTTGATACATTCGTGGTTTTCACCGGAATGAGATATGACAATGACAAGATCGTTCTGATCTAACGTATTCACGATACTAAATTGAATGCTGTAATCAAGGTGACAATTAACATCTTTTTTTATTTTAATTAGTTGATATTCAAATTCTTTTGCAACTAATCCACTACTACCAGCACCATAAATTACAATTTTTTTACTCTTGCTAATTAACTCATTTGCTTGCTTAAAGGCATTTAAATTAACCAAAGCACAAGTTTCTTCTATGGATGATTTTTCAATCAGTCCTACTTTGTGATTAACGGTTTCCATCGAGTCATTAATATCAATATCTTCTTGCAGTAGGGTGCCGTATGACTTGTGATTAATCGATGAAATTAAATCAATTTTTAGGTCACTAAAACCTTGGTAGCCCAACTTATGACACAGGCGCAAAATAGTGGTGGTACTGACCTTATTTTCTTGGGCAAGGGATTGAATGCTAATACTTTGCATGTTTTTCTTATTAGCAATAATGTACTCAGCGACTTGTTTTTCTTTGGTGGAAAGGCTGTCTCTGGCCTCTCTAAGTTTTAGGTCTATCATTATTTACCCTGCTAATAAATTAAAATTTGCCATCAATAAACGGATCCTACCATATCCTAAAAATAGGGAAATGGTGACTTTTCTTTATTGGGTTCATGTCACGATAAATGGGTTTATGGTTCAGGCTAGAAAGTCAGGTTGGTAGGGAAAAATTAATAAATATAAATAGTTAGTGATATCCCTATTGCTTAACGATGGCCTAAGCAATAGGGAATAGTTTGTTTTTAAAGTGTGACGCCCATTTTGAAAATTGCTAATTCACGAAAGTCATTGATTTCATTTTTGGTGTGCTCACCATTAACGGTTTTCACAACAAGCTGAATGAAGTCATCTAATAACTGATCCATGGATTTTCCTGTTAATAGGGCGCCCGCATTGAAGTCAATCCAATGGGGTTTTTTGGCGGCTAATTCATTATTAGTCGCAATTTTCATGGTGGGAACAAAGCCACCGTATGGTGTGCCGCGACCGGTGGTAAATAACACCATATGACAGCCTGCCGCACCTAAGGCACTGGTCGCAATGGCATCATTACCCGGTGCACTTAATAAGTTGAACCCCGGAGTTGTCAGGCGCTCCCCGTATTTTAAAACATCCATTACTTGGCTAGTACCTGCTTTTTGTGTGCAGCCGAGGGATTTTTCTTCGAGTGTCGAAATACCACCGGCTTTATTCCCTGGAGATGGGTTTTCATAAATTGGCTGGTCATGGGCAATAAAATATTGTTTGAAGTCATTGATCATATTGACCGTTTTCTCGAACGTCAGCTCATCATGGCAGTGGTTCATTAGAATTTGTTCTGCACCAAACATTTCAGGGACTTCCGTTAACACCGTAGTTCCGTTATGGCTGACTAAAAAATCAGAAAAACAGCCCAACAGTGGGTTAGCGGTGATCCCTGAAAGCCCATCAGATCCACCACATTCAAGGCCAAATTTCACTTCACTCAGTTTGCCAGCTTCACGTTTATCCTGCTGTACGAATTGATAAAGCGCATTAAGGTGCTCGACACCGGCTTCAATTTCATCATCTAATTGTTGGCATACCATGAATTTCACGCGTTCATCATCATAGTCACCTAATGTTTCTTTAAAGGCGGCTACTTGATTATTTTCACAGCCTAAACCAATGACTAGAACACCACCAGCGTTAGGGTGCTTAACCATATCTTGTAAAATAGTACGCGTTGTTAAATGGTCATCACCGAGCTGGGAACATCCTAAAGTATGGTTATACAGATAAACGCCATCAATATCAGAAGCACCATGATGTTGTTTATTAAAGCGCTCGATCATTTTCCTAGCGAGTGCATTCACGCAGCCAACGGTTGGGATCACCCAAATTTCATTGCGGATCGCGACATCACCATTGGCACGGCGATAAATTTGTACATCGGGGTTTGGCAGCGTCGCGACGAGTGATGGGTGTTCAGGGTGATACTCATAGTCATTTAAGGCGCTTAAATTGGTGGTGATATTGTGTGTATGAATATGCTCGCCAACGGTTATTTTCGTTGTTGCGTGGCCGATAGGCGCGCCATACTTCATGATATTTTCACCCGTTTCAATCGTATCTAGGGCTATTTTATGGCCGCGACCGATGTCCTGCTTTAATGCCACGGATTGGCCATCAACGGTGATAGTATCACCCGCGAGTCTATCAATTAAGGTAATGGCGACATTGTCATTCGGATGTATTTTTATTATATCTTTTATCATATTGCATTCTCTGGGTTGAAAATCGGATTCAGTGTGATCGGCCACCTAGTGTCGATTTTTTTTGTTGTCTAAATTTCAAACATTATACGATCCGGTTTATAACTTTTAAAGATGTTATACCAATTTATTGGGATTTATTTATCAGTGAACTTCTATTTAACCCATCACCATAAAATTTCGTTATACTGTGAGGCATTAGTGGCCAATGAGTCGGGTTGTTATATGAAAGGAGAAAATAATGAGCTCACAAGAGAGTGAACCGCGCCTATACCAACAAGTTGCGGCTCTGGTCAAAGAACGCATCGAAAATGATGAATACCCAGTTGGCACTAAATTGCCTGCAGAACGGTTACTTGCTGATGAAATGAAGGTGAGCCGTACGGTGATCCGTGAAGCTATCATTATGTTAGAAGTGGAAGGGTATGTGGATGTACGCAAAGGATCTGGCATACATGTCATCAGTAATCGGTCTAATAACTCAGTCAATACAGAAACCGGATTAGAATTTAGTCGTTGTGGGCCATTTGAACTATTACAAGCAAGGCAACTGATTGAAAGCCACATCGCCGAATTTGCCGCAAGCCAAGCCACGAAAGAAGATATTTTAAAATTGGTTGATATTCAAAAGCATGCGCGTAAAGAGGATCGTTTTCGCGACTCAACATGGGATCTTGCCTTCCACATGCAAATTGCCGCGTCGACCCATAACAGTGCGATGGTGGTGATTGTTGAGCAAATGTGGAGCCAACGCTTACGTAATCCTTACTGGCTCAAGCTTCATGAGCACATTGATAACCGTTCGATTGAGAGCTGGTGTGATGAGCACGACCAAATTTTACAGGCGTTAGCGCGTCGAGACCCGAAAGGGGCGCGGCAAGCCATGTGGCAACATTTGGAAAATACCAAAAAAATGTTGTTCAATGCGACCAGTGATGACTTTGAATTCACTATGGATCGCTACTTCTTCGCAGATAGCCCAACGATGGATGATAACAGCTAGTTATTCTTCATCATCTTCAGATATCTGCTTCAGCGCGGGGAGGTTAACTAAAATAATTTTCCCGTATTTTGCATCAATCCAACCGAGTTTTTCCCATGCAACTAAACGCTTATTGATGGTTTGCCGTGTGGTATTAATGATGGTCGCCAAATCATCTTGTGTCAGATATAGGCTCAATTGAATCCCCTTTTCATGAGGTTCACCATAGCCTTCCGCTAAACTCAATAAGCGCTTGGCCAGCCGGGCGGAAACAGACAATAAAGCGCTGTCATTGATAATGGTAAAGGCGTTACGAATCACTTTGCAGAGCAAAATATTCAGAAACTGGTAAAAAACGGGGTGCTTTTCCAAGATCATGGCTAAATCTTTCGGTGATATCGTCAGTAAAATGGTTGGGCTAATTGCTTTAGCATCATGGGTGCGCGCCGACTTATCTAGCATGGCAATTTCGCCAAACCAATTGCCAGGTGAAAGATAGCGAAATACACATTCACGGCCATCTGAAGATATCGAACTCACTTTTACTGAGCCTTGAATCACCGCATATAGACCACGTGCAGGGTCACCTTGATAGTGGACCATTTCACCATCAGGATAGAAGCGTAATGTGGCGCATGTCATTAAGATGGAAATTAAATAATCGGGTAAGTTACTAAACCAACTATTTGTTTTTAATATTTCAAGAATATTTTCATGCGTTAGAACTAATTGACTGTTTTGTACCGCAATGTTCATCTGAATGCTCCCTGCATGATTGGCTGACTTATCATGACATTTGGTAGGGTTATGTTCAATCATGAACCACCGCAATATTCGAGTAAACCTCACAAATAAAAAATAGAGTAATAGAAAACCCGAGCCATTTATTTTGGCTCGGGAGGGATTCAAAAGATCATTAATTAATCTTCAAATCGTTTTTCAATACCTAATCTTCTTAATGTCAGAATTAACAAACCACCGATAAAGGCGACTAAAGCGATAAAATAGAGCCCTGCACGGGCAGACTCAAAGGTGGTTTCTGCCCACACTCTTAAGTTTGGTGCCACAAAGCCACCTAAGTTACCCACTGAGTTAATCAGGGCGATTCCTGATGCCGCAGCGGTACCGCCTAAGTATGCAGATGGGAAGCTCCAGTACAGAGGTTGCATGGCTAAGTGGCCTGCTGCTGCGACACATAACGCAATAATGGCAATAACTGGAATGCTATCAAATAAACCAGAAACAGCGATCCCGGCAGCCCCTAACATAAAGGTAATGGCAGCAACTTTACGGCGTTCTTTTAGGCGTTCTGAAATACGAGGGACGTAGTAAACTGCAATGGCCGCACACAGTGGTGGTATGGCGGTGATAAAGCCTACAAGTATGCCGACTTTACTGCCCAATAACGTACCAATTTGGGTTGGTAAGAAGAAATAAATACCATAACCGCATACTTGAACGGTAAACCAAATCAGACACAGGTAGAGAACGCGCATATCTAATAATGCACTCAAGGCACCTTTCGGGCTATGACCTGCTTTGGCATCTTCTTCCAAGGCTAATTTAGCGGAAAGTGCACTTTTTTCTTCAGCTGTCAGCCACTTGGCTTTTTCAGGGCGGTCATCAAGGTAAAAGAATACCCAAATCCCGACAATAGATGCCAATAAGCCTTCTACGACAAACATTAACTGCCAGCCGTATAAACCGAAGGCAAATGAAGTTCCTTCTAACGACAGGAGTGAGCCTGATAATGGACCACCAATGATAAATGCCAGTGGTGCACCAAATAAGAAGTAGCCTGTCACCCGTGCACGGATATTTTGTGGGAACCAGAAGGTTAAATACAAAATAACCCCCGGGAAGAAGCCCGCTTCACTGACACCAAGTAAGAAGCGCAGCACAATAAAGGTGGTTTCATCATGGGCAAACATCATGGCGGCAGAGACGAGTCCCCATGTGACCATAATGCGCGATAGCCATACTCGAGCACCAATGCGGTACAGTAGAATATTACTTGGTACCTCAAACAATGCGTAGCCGATAAAAAAGATACCTGCGCCAAATGCGTATGCCGCGTCACTTAACCCAGTTGTTAGCTGAAACTCTTGTTTTGCAAAACCAATATTAGAACGGTCTAAATAAGCCAATATGAACATTAATACCACCATTGGTATTATTTTTCGTATTGCTTTGCTGGTAGCCGATGATAAATGATCCGTATTGGTGGACATGGTTCACCCCAGTTTTTTGTAAGATAGTAATGTTATCTATTCATTTTTATTATGTGTTTAGCCCGCCGCTGAATAACCAGCAGAGTAGAGTATAGAGCTAATATGCTCGTCATACTTCAAGTTGCAGTGTTGTTGGCTGCATCATGAATTATTTAGAGTATAAATAAGTAATTTAAAATGAATAATTCTTGTTATTAATTTCCCTTTTTCATGTTGTTAGAAATGAAATATTGAAAAAGGGAATGATCATTATTTCACGTTAAATTTAGCTAATGCTTCAGGTTTTAACGTCGTACCTGCCCCAGGCGCTGTTGGTGTGGTATAAACACCATCAATAACTTCGACCGGGTCAACAAAGCAGTCCAGTGTCCAAGGAATGAATTCCAGTAAAGAGCAGGCTGGATGTGCCATTACCAGATGCAATTGTGCCTGCATCATATCGCCATGGTGTGGTGTCACTGGTAAATTAAAGGCCATACCTAAGTCAGCGATTTCCCATACTGCCGTTAAACCACCGCAGCGTGTGGCGTCAGGTTGTAAGTAATCAACGGCACCCGCTAAGACAAATTCCTTAAATGAATCATTGTGATAAAGTAATTCACCTAATGCGATAGGTGTATCCATATAAGCGGCAAGCTGTTTATGGCTGGCGACATCATCATGCCACAACGGCTCTTCAAACCACTTAATATTAAAATCATTTAAACGGTGGCCATATTGTTTGGCAATGCTGATATCCCACTTACCATTCGCATCTACCATTAAGTCGATATCATCGCCAATTGCGTGGCGAACTGCTTCAATACGTTGTAGATCTTCGCGTGGGTCTGGTTTGCCAATCTTCATTTTTATTGCTTTGAAGCCTTCTTCGAAGATCATTTTTTTACAATCATCGACTAAGTCTTCTTGGCTACGCACTAACCAACCGCAGTCGGTGTTATAGGCGTTAACTTTATTGTGTTTTGAACCGCCAAACAGTTGCCAGAGCGGCTGATCTGCGGCTTTAGCTTTAAGATCCCAAAGGGCGATGTCGATGGCAGAAATTGCCATTTGCATCAGACCACCACGGCCAACCCAAATATTGGTTGAGCTGCGAGTGAGTTTTCGGTGCAAATAACGTACTTCTGTTGGATCTTCGCCGAGTAACATAGGACCGAAAACATCTTCAATAATGGTGGTGATTAAGCGGTCGGTAGTGATATCGGCGTGTGTTCCGGTGTGGCCATAGCCGACTAACCCACATTCTGTTTTGATCATGACACCCGGCATTCCCCAATGGGTAATACTGTGAGTTGAGTCACCAATTAGGTCATTAGTGACAGGTACGTGCATGATAAAAGTACTAATTTCTTTTATTTTCATTATTGTTCCCAGGTGTTGTAAGGTGGTTGAATGCCAATCTAGCAGTGGGAAATGGATTAAACTGTCAAATGATTTACAGATTGTGCCTTGATGGCGCCTTTTACTGATAAATATGAGCTAGATCTCTTTATTTTGTATGATAGATCACGATGAAATATCTAAATTGGTATAACAACTTAATAGGTTAAGATAACAACCATTCGTTTTAAGTATTATTTTTCGTGATAATAATGAGAATGGGACAATAAAAATTTTTATTGGGGTATGGGGTTCAATCTAGAGTAGGTTTAGAATAATTGCGGAAACTCAGCGTTATAGCGGATGAAAAATGTCTAAACGATTACTTTTATTACTGTGTATTTTATTTACGAGCTTTCTCCCTCAATCTATGGCTTCTGAAATCGTCAATAATACCGATGATTGGCAGTTGGCAGACATCCCACCCAAGCTAGTTCAAACAAAGCAGCCAGAAATTATTTTTGCGATGATTGCTGGAGAAATGCGCGCTGTCGCAGAACTGAACGCAGAACACGGGTTTTACGCTTATTCTCCCTCAGGGGATTATTGCGCGATGCAGTTTGGCAATGACTACGCATTTGTGAAAACGATATCATTTTCTAACAAAAAGCCGCGCTATGTACCTGAAGTAGATAGGCTAAATGACTTACAAAATCCCATTTATGATTATTTAGTCACACACCAAAAAACAGCGGTATACAACTCAACTCAAAGTAATCGTAAGCAAATAGCCTCTTTATGGGAAAACCTGCGTTATCCTGTGTTAGCGCGGATGATAAAAACGGATAAAACAGGTGAAAAAACGGCATGGTTAACCATTCGTCTTGGGGATAGGCTAGGCTATGTGCGTTTAGATGATGTTTCATTGGATAAAGGCATTCCGATTTTAACTTATCACCATATTCTCAAAGACAGTGAAAATAAGCATTTTCGTGAAACGTCCACCACAACATCGGTGGAAGCATTTCGCGAACAAATGAATTATTTAGAACAAGCGGGCTACCAAACGCTTTCGCTTGCCGATGTGGAAGATTATTTAAATAAATCTGCAAATCTACCGGGTAAGGCTGTTGTGTTGACATTTGACGACGGTTTAAAGTCGGTTTATCGCTATGCATTACCGATTTTAAGGCATAACCGTCAGCAAGCGACGCTGTTTATTATTTCTTCACGGATTAAAACACAGCCACAAAAATGGTCAGCGGATGGCTTACAATTTATGAGTAAGCAAGAAATCAAAGATAGCCGAGATGTTTTTAACATCCAATCTCATACTCACTTTTTGCATCGTTTAGATAACCATAACTCACCAATTTTATTTAGCCGGAAAGAACATACCATTATGTTGGACTTTAAACGGTCGATGAAAATTTTGAGTCGCTTCGAACCGGAACAACGCTATTTAGCCTATCCTTTTGGTGGGTATAACTCTGCAGCGATGGACGCAGGGAAAAAAGCGGGCTTACATTTAGCACTGACAACCATTCAAGGAAAAGTCAAATTGGGGGATAACCCATTTGCCCTCAAACGTTTGTATGCTTTTCGGACTGACCCATTAGAGAAATTTGCTCAGATGGTTGGAAATAGTGAAAAAAGCGTCATAAATCAAAATATTATTATCGATAGATAATCAATGTAGCGAAGTAAGCACTGGGGTGTTTGGCTCAGTGCTCATCCGCTTGCTTGCCCGTTCCCATTTCTTTTAAAAACTTCTGTTGGTAAATAAACAATTCTTTCGCGCTAATACAATGGTAATCCATCGAAAACTGCTTGGCAGTTTGCTCAATGATTTTAGCAAGGGCAGGGTAATGGCGGTGGTTCCAATTGGGAAATAAATGGTGTGTAAGATGTAAGTTTAATCCACCTAACCAATAAGTTAACCAACGAGGTGTAGTTTGCCAATCATAAGTGGTTGAAAAAGTGTGAGTATAAAAACCATGCGACATATTGCCTTCTTTGGGGGGCGTATAAAAAGTCGCTTTCGCCCAATGGGTACCAAGTATCAATACAACAAATATAAGAGAGGATAACATTTGGCTAAATAAGTAAGTGAGTAGCAAGGTCGCTAAACTGATATCAGTGATAACAAAAGCGGGTATGACTATCGCCACAATCAAATGCAGTAACTTAGCCAATAAAAATGCTCCAATACCACGACGGCCTTGATGGCGCATATGAGGGGCGACACGCGTCAAATGAAATCTATCCATCCAATCAAAGAACCAAATCAGTGCAGGGAAAGTCATTGCGGCAATTAATGGCCAATACAGATGCTGAGCTCGCATAAACGGGTACCAGCGCTGATAAGGCGTTTGCCGTAAGACAAAATTTTCTTCGATATCTAAATCATAATGGCGAATATTGGTGTGAGCATGGTGAAAAATAATATGCCTGACGCGCCAGCATTCAGGATCTAGCCCCAACGGAATAGTAACCCAAAAATTGAGCCAATAGTTGGCTTTGGCCTGCTTGAAAATTGCATTATGGGAAGCATCGTGAACGAGATTAATGGCTAATAATAATGCGAAACAGATAAACAGAGGGTAAAAAATAAAAAATGCCCAAGACGTATTAGCGCATAATGCTATGCCGTAACTGCCTAGGCAGCACAAGATTAAAACTAGACTTTTTAAATAAAAACGTAAGTCAGCGAACCGATGATCAGTACGCTGTTGTAAATAGTGTTTAGCGGCCATGTTCAACGCTTTTTGGAACGCTTGATCATGGCGGTGTTGGTAGCCTAGTGGCCTTAGCGGTTCAGGAAACATCGCGCACCTGTATGGGTTTTCGGCCGATACCAAGTAACATTAATAAACTATGCAGCCATAGTGCACTGGTAAAAATAACCCAAAATGGAGTTGTCCATTGCCAAATAAATAAAATACAAATTAATAGCAAACAAGCGATGAAAAACCAGCTCATCAAGCCAATTTTACGGCCATCTGAAATACCCGATAGAGCTACGGTACCCAAGGCTAATAAGATAAATAATGTCACTTGTTGCTGGGTCGTACCTTGATAACCATAGCCATAAATATAGACGTAACCAATAACAAGGCTAAATAGGAGAAGTGTTCCCATTACTAATGCAATTTGGTTCACGCGAAATAATGGTGCGGGTTTTGCTTTGGGTTGTCCGCGGCGTTTAATGATACGCCAAAAAGGTAAGTTGCTATCAATAAACGGGTTTTCAGAAGCGGGAGCGCCTTTGATACCAAAATGGTGTTCAGTTTCAGGTAACTTGGAAAATGTGCCAAACAGTTTGTCCCAAAAAATAAAACTGCCCCCGAAATTACGATTGGAATAATGCCCCTCTTTCACATGGTGAACTCGGTGGTGCTGTGGCGTTACCATGAATTTCTCCAACCAACCCAAACGCGGGATCAGCGCACTGTGGTTAAAGAATTGAATGGTATAGTGCAATATTGAAACGGTGATAAACACCTCTAAGGGAATTCCCATTAGTGCCAGTAGCATAAAGAATGGGATTGATGTCAGTGATGAATACCACGAATTACGCACACCTAATGATAGGTTATAGTGCTCCCCTTGGTGATGAACCACATGAACGGCCCATAGAACACGGTAGGTATGGTGCAAGCGGTGTAGCCAGTAAAAACCAAAGTCCCAAGTAAAAATCGCAAACACCCACACCAGTGCGGTTGGCCAGTTTTCAACGAGGTTGAATGAGTAGTGGGTCACGACAAAGCCGTAACAAAAAATTTCTAACCCTCTAAATAACCACAACATAATATGGCCAGAGTTCAGGTTGAACACCAATTCTTGCCAGCTAACGGTTCCTTTTTGCGTTTTGGCGATCACTAAACCTTCTGCGACTACGACCGCTAACATGAAAACAATCGGAAAGGTTAATTCATTCATCAGTGTTTCTCTTTAAGGCGAATTTCGCTGTATGAACAATCACTAATGCACCACAAGCAGTGAGTGCACCAGTAACCACATCAATAAATAAATGGCGCTTTAGCACCAATACCGAGGCACAAATAGCAATCGCCCAAATAACGGCTAAAACCGTGCGAAATTTTTGTTGTGTTGACCATAATGCATTGAGCACGATGAGAGTCAATGAGACATGTAGAGAAGGTAATAAATTTTGTGGGCTATCAATATTAATCAAAGCAGACAAAGCCTGCCCAGATAAGGCTAATAAATCGTAGTCGTAGTACAGCATAGTCGTGGGGTAGCATAAATAGACCGCCCCAGAAACCAGCGCACAGAGCTGCATGGCATACATGAGTGAGCGAGCTTTTCTTAGAGGGCTGAGAAAATACCCAAGTGGGATAAACAGAAAAAAGGAGAGATAAAGCCAGATGGCATCGGGTGAAAATGGGACGGCATTATCCAGCTCACTGGGTGATAAAACATGAGCTTGCCCAGTCTCTTGCCCGGTATATTGATAAACAATGCCAACGGTTCCCCAACCGAGTAGGCAATAGATAAAGCGAGTGAATAATTCTCTGCTATTCATTTCGCTTCCTTACGGGTTATACGTCGCTTTTTAACGGAGAGTGTTTGTGTAATAGTGGTAGTGGATAATTGCCAATCTAATTGCGAAATATCAACATGTTGGTTTGCAAAATAGCGTGTTAGCTGTTGCTGGCAGAGGGATAGCTCTGTAAGAGAACATTCAGCCTGTAAATATAATGAGTTGCCCTGCTGGGTTAAGCGGAAGTCAGCAGTAACAGGCAAGTGATTCACAATAACCCGCGCACAGGGATCTGCAAAAATAGTCACCATTTCGCCGTTATAGCCCGGAAGTTGAAGCAAATCATCACAGCGACCCTCAATACGTTCAATCGCCATTTCAGGAGAGCCACAAGGGCAAGCATCTTTTTTCACCACTAAAATATCATCGAGTTGATAGCGTACGATAGGCTGTGTTTTACGCGTAAAGTCCGTGATAATGGGTGAAAAACGGTCATTATCAAGCCAATTAGGCTCAATATGTACAAAAGCTTCATTTAAATGCATAGTGCCATGAGAACAAGTACAGCCTAAAAAACCTTCCGTTGCTTGGTAAACTTCCCCTACATGGGGAAAACAACCCTGTAGTTTTTGTTTGTCATGAGGTTCTAGTACTTCAGCGACGGAAATCACTTTTTGTACATTTAATTGAATTTTCTGCTGGTTGATGGCGTCAGCAATCGCACATAACACTTGGGCTGGCGCAACGATAATCGAAGGCTGATATTGTTCAAGAGCGCTGAGTTGCAGGTCAAAATCCGCGAAAAGGTCATAAAAACGCAGTGAAATCCAACGGTTATTGACACTTTCATACAGGTTATTATTGGCGCGTAAAAATAGGGCAACACGCTCACCATTAAACAGGCCTTGGGGTAACATTTTAGCTAACATACTGCCAGACCAGACATTTTGCTCTTCTGGGCTGACAACGAAAAGGCCTCGACGACCTGAAGTTCCAGAGGATAACCCGACACTGTAGCGCCCCACTTTAGGGGCAAAATCCCGAGATTGCTCACTTTTTTGCGCACATTCTAGAAGTGTTTGGCTTAACAGCCCGGCGGTATTCATCTCATCAAAATTATCCATCATGATTTGTTTATTTATTATGGGGAAATTAGATAATGGCTGATTGATATATCGCTGAAAATAGGGGCTTTTCGCTAATACTTTGCGTTTAAAATGCGCTAAACGTTTTTGTTGATAAGCTTCCAGTTCGCTACGGTTACGAAACGTCAAATGGCGAGCTCGCCAGTAATGCCAAAGCATCGAAAGGATCACAATAAATCCCCTTCGTGGCACAGTTGGATAACCACATTGCGCTTATCAATTTCATGTAATTTATTTAGTGTTTCATAATAAGCCTGATTATCATCCATAATGATATTAGCAATTGCCATGGGGCCACGCAATTCGCGGTAATTAGTGGGAGACCATGCTGCGTCACCTGCGAGCAATATCCAGCCTGAGTTAGTTAGTACACACAAACCAATATGCCCAGCGGCATGCCCAGGGAGCGGCACAATCAATAATGTCTTCTGCTGATTAACTGCATAGCCTTCGCCTAAAATTTGCAATTCATTTGGTAACGCCACTTTAGGGAAACCTTCATAAAATACAGTGCGTTGTTCGAAGTCATCTGGTAATAGTCCACTGACAAAGGCATTTTTCAATGCAGCAAATCCAGTTAAAGGGCGTGTTTTAGCCCAGCCATCTCCTGAACAAATAATGGGAATGCTAGGGAAGTCACGTAGCCCCGCGATATGGTCACCATGGAAATGAGATAAAATCACACCATTGATATCATTAGGTTTTAAGCCATCACTAGCCAATTGATTGACAAGGGCATCTTTGCTTTCGAAATACACTGGAGTGACTGCTCGATATAGCCGCATAATGCCATGGCGCGTATGATCATAAAAATGAGTGGCATACCCGGTATCAAACAGCCAACGCTGGTGTTCATCCTCTATCAGCCATGCCCTTGCTGGAAATTTACAAGATTTAAAACTGGCGCCTTTTAACGCGACACAGCCCGGATGTGTGCAATAACCCACTTCATATTGATGAATAGTTAGCATGGGTTCTCCTGTTTTTTCAGCCATTTTGCGGTCAAATGAACACCTTGTTGCATACTATATAAAGGATAGTAGCCCAGCTCTTGCTGTGCCTTTTGGTTATCTAATGTCATGGTGAAATAGGCTGCACCGAGGCTATAGCGTGTGAGTAATGGCTCTTTTCCCGTTAAACGGCCAATGACTTCTAATAGACTGGCAATAGCATACAGCAAAGGGTAAGGGGCTGAACGAATTTCGCACTCTAAATTAAGTTCATTAAACAATTGATTTAATGTCTTTTTTAGCGCTTGTGGCTGTTGGTTGGTAATATTGTAAATGGCTCCGTTAGCGAGTGTTTCTTTGAACGTCGCCAGCTGCATGCTGTGAACCACATTTCCCACATAGGTGAGGTCAAAATGGTTATTTCCCCCATTAGGTAACACCAGTTTTCCCTTGCGTGATTTTATTTGGGTGAGCAAACGCGGTAGCAAAACACGATCATGAGGACCAAATAAGCCACGAGGGCGCAAAATAGTATAACGAGTTGCCGGAAATTGACTAACGCATTGCTCGATCATGGTTTCGGCTAAATACTTTGTTCTGGCATATTGGTTAGCGAAATGTTTATTAACCGTGGACTCATGAATATTTTGCTGGTGGGTAAAATTAAAATAAATGGCAGGGGTGGAAATATGGACAAAGCGTGAGATTTTTGCTTCCCCTGCTGCGATAGCCAATATTTGAGTGGCGTGAACATTTATTTTTTCAAAATCTTGGCGTTTTCCCCAAGGCGAAGAAAGGGCGGCGCAATGCCAAATAGCGTCACAACCTGCCATGAGTATTTTCGCTTCTTCAACGGTGAGTTCGGCTAATTCAACTGCAATAAATGTTGCACCTAATTGGCTTAGCTGTTCTCCTGCTTGTTGGTTTCGCCCACAAGCGACCACATCAATGCCTCTTTCAAGTAAGTACTCACTAGCATTGCGTCCCAGACCACTTGTTGCGCCTGTTACCAATATTTTCATGGCACTAATACCATGGCACACAGCGCTAGCCCAGCCGCAGTGCCGATTAACATGGCACTGGGTTTTTCATAGAAACGCCCTGTAATAATGGCTTCATGTAATGCAGAAGGGATGGAGGCCGCAACCTGATTCCCTCGATGTTTATAGATATCGACTAATTGTTCCGTTGTTACCCCGACACGTTGGCGCATATGCTCTAAAGAAAGGTGACTCGCTTGGTGTGGGATCACGGTACCAATTTGCTTGAGCTGTAAACCCGATTCATTGAAAACCTGTTGCATAAAATCTTCAATCAAAGAAGACGCGAGGCGAAACAATTTTTTCCCTTGCATGTGGAACAGAAAGTCATCATCGGTCATACCCGAGCGTGGGTTGCATCTTGTGCCACCTGCGCGAATTTCACAAAAATCAATGCCTGCAGTATGTGTGGTGTGGGTGTAAGAAATAATTCCGCTATTTCCATCTCCCTTTTCCACGACAACACAAGCAGCACCGTCCCCAAAAATCAGTGATGACTCTTTATCCCGCCAGTCAATACCGCGCGAGGCGATATCCGCAGAAACAATCACAATGCGTTGATAAGCGCTGGTGGCTAATAGCCCTGCTGCAATCTGTAACGCAGTGATAAAGCTGATACAACTTGAATTGACATCAAAGCAGGCAATTCCTTGGTTTAAATTCGATTGCTCAAGGATATGCGCTGCTGAACACGGAAGCGCTTGCACTGGGATGGCGGAGGCATTAATCAACATATCAATACTGCTTGGCGGGATATGGTTCGCCTGCAATGCATTTTGAATCGCCTGGGCGGCTAAAAGGGCTTGTGAATCGGTATGACTTGCATGGAAGCGATATTCGATGCCTGAATGCTTTTCGACAAACCCTTTTGGTTTATTTAACTTTTCATCCAACATGGACGAGAGAATTTTATGCTCAGGAAGTGCTACACCAGAAGCGATAATTTTCAGGGGAGTTATTGACTGGTTACCATACATATCAATATGTGCCTATCTGACGATGATAATGATAATAAATATCAGAGTTCAAATGTTTAATATATAGGAATTACGGAGTTATTCTGATTCACTCTCTCTTGAGAATGCTCCATAAACTTCATCAATTAAATCATGGATGGTGTTTTGCCATAATTTAGGTAATGAAGCCTGCCATACCACATCAATCCGCCATTGGGCATGTTCACAATGTTGAATCGGAATAAAGCGAGTGTCTTTTGAGCTAATATTCTTTGCACTATAGGGCAAGAGGCTTACACCAACCTCAGCGGCGACGAGGGCAATTAATGTTTGAATATCATTTGCTTCCTGAGAAGGCGTAATTAATAAGCTTTCATATTTTAGGTAGCGCTGAATTTGTTGGCGAAGCTTTGAGCCACGTTCTGCGCGTAACAATAATAAAGGAAAATGAGTTAGATATTCCTTAACTGATAATCGAGACGCCGATTTTTGTGCGACGGCTAAAGCAAGTACTTCAAATTTTAATGCTTTGCTCACTAAGCTATCTGTGTTTTTAAATGCAAATTGGCGAGTAAAAGCAATATGCAATTCATGAGTTTGTAGCTGTTTCTCCATTTCGTGAGAAGGCATGTCATCCAGCTGAATCGGAATCTCAGGGAGTTTTTCACGCAGCCGTGCAACAAAAAAGGATGCTTCGTGAAATGTTGATATGCCAAATCCGACAGTTAGTTTTACAGGGGGTTGTTCTCGAAGTATTGCGGATTGACGTAAAAGCTCAGTTGTGTGAGTAAGCACTTGCTGTGTATAAGGAAATAGTATTTTACCGTGTGGAGTCAATACAGCGCCATGACGTCCACGCTCAAACAGAGTCATCTCTAATTGTTTTTCAAGTAATTGAATTTGTTTCGTTAAGGCTGGCTGGCTAATATATAAACGTGACGAAGCTTCGCGATAATTTTTTGTTTCTGCAAGAATGATAAATGCGCGGAGTAGTCGAGTATCCATGATGGTTAGCCAGTTCCTAATAGTAGAAGACGCCATAGTATTTGTATTATGAATGCTATGGCGTGTCATTGACTTTAGCTATTATGGCTTTTCTTTATGATAAGGGGAATTCTGCTCCGCAAAGCGAACACTACGAATATCGGTTTCATAGCCCAGAGTTTCAGTCATAATGCGGTATAATTCAGGTCTTCTACCTGTAAGCCAACGCCGCCCATTCGAGGTAGGAAGCAAACTAAGGTCAAGATCTGCAATGACCACATCATCCTCAACCAATAAACTCTCTTTGACAATTCGGCCATAGGGGTCTATCACCATTGCATTACCTGTGCGAATTTCATCATCATCTAGGCCAACGCCATTACTAAACAGATAAAAAACGCCATTATCGTGAGCTCTTGAAGGTAACCAGCGCATTAGCCATCCTCGCCCATTTTCACCTTGGCATGCCTCCAATAGTGCTTGGGGGTTCTGTTTTTTATTTTCCCAGAGACTAAGGTTGAGTGGTTTCATTCCATAAGGGCTACTCGAATGAGTTCCACCGGTTTGGTGGGGAGCAAGAATAATATCTGCGCCAAGTAGTGCGTTTATGCGTGGGTTTTCAATTAAGTTATTATCCCAACAAATTAAAATACCAACTTTTACCCCCCATGGCGTATCGAATACCGTGTAACTATCTCCACTATGAATGGTTGGGTGCTCAAACGCATGCAATTTACGGTGAGCATGGTATTGTCCATTTGGCATGCAAGCGACCCAAGTATTGTAGCATTTGCCATCTAATCCTTTTTCAATCAATCCAACACCAATAATCATGTCTAATTCAATCGCACGCTGGCGGATCAATGCTAATGACGGACTATCGTGCAAGGTTTCACTCAGTGCATAAACGGCGTCATCTGGTAGCTTCGGCACGTGCCAATAACCGGTGATACACATTTCGGGTAACACCAGTATTTTCACTTTTTGTTGTGCAGCTTGAGTAATAAAGTTATGAATACGTTCTAAATTATAGGGTTTGTCGCTAGGGCGGTGTTGGAACTGTACAGTTGCAACACGAAGCTGTGATTGTGTTGGCATCATTTTGATCTCCTTGGTTTAAGGAGATCAAACCATGTTGTTCAGACAAAAAATAATGAGTTATTTTCTTATTCAATAACGGTTAGTTATTGAATAAAGCTTTTAGGATACTTAAAAATAGTTTTTTTATACGTAAATTAACGTAAAAAGATGGATTTGCATTATATTATACAAAATAAAACCTCACATTAAGCGTGATACTCTTATATTATCTATCTTTATTTAAAGAGCATCTGGTCAATTATTCCTCAACAAATACTCTTATTTGGCGAATTAGGCATGCAAGTGGTCTTTATTCTCCTAATTAAAAGCATAAATTTAACCTAAGCTATATGAGCAAAATACAATATTCACATGCCTCCTTCTTGTCGTTTTGACTATTTTCTTGGGGAAAGGCGAGGTAAAACACTTGTTTTACTCGTTTTATTATGCCTGAAGCTATAATTATTATGTTTTATTTTTGTTATATTTCATTTTTATCCTATAAGTTTGCAATATACTTTTGTGATTTGTTACAATTGGAAATAAATATAACACATTGTTATTTAAGAGTTATTTTTGTTGTGGACTGTTGGTTTTTACTCAATATGTGGGTTATTGAAGGCTATCAATATTGATATTACTCTTATTACGGATAATTTGTTTTACTTATGAGTAGAGCGTGGCCATTAAAAAAAAATCACCATTTTTTATATTCTAAACTCTTATTGCGAGTAAGCAAAAACCTCTGTTAATTTAATTAAAATAAATAATAAAAATAAAAAAACCATTGGTAGTTGTTTTTTTGAAGCAAACATTAAAAATGTAAAAAATAAATTAATATATAAAAAATAAGTATATAAAAATACTTAGTAATCAATGAATACCATAATAAATTTATGATAAATGTCTTAGTTATATTATAAATTAAATCCTCGCCATATTTTTGTTTATTACCACTGTTAATGGTAATAAATTATTTTTCTTTAAAATCAATTTGTTATGTTATATTTAATCATTTTCATTAAAATAGTAACTAATAAGAATAATGTGTTTTTTGTCCTATAAGATAATTAAAACTAAAATAATGAAATATTGATAGGTTTCAATGGCTTTAATTTATTCGATTGATCGTTATAAACAGTTTTACTTTTATATATTGAAAACTATAATTAACTCAAATTTCGTGTTTTAATTGGTTTGTTCTATTTTGATTTGGTTATATAAGCAGTGCTGTTCATTATGTTAAAGGTTTTGATCTGTAATATAATTTAGCCATTTAATATTTTAGGTTATTTTGGGCTATTGTTGATGATAAATGTAAATCGGATAGTAGGTAGAGAGATTAGAAAAAGAAGAAAGCACTTAGGGCTTTCTGGTATTGAATTAGCGAATCTTGTTGGTGTAAGTCAGCAACAAATTTCACGCTATGAAAGAGGTGAGTGCAATATCAATATTGAAAATTTGCACGTGCTTGCTAATGCGTTAGAAACTGAAATGATTTGTTTTTTTATCGATGATGTTTTTATCAATAAAGAAAATAATTAATTTAAAATATTAAGAATAATCTAATTATAAATCGAAATTAATAAGATAATTATAAATAATATGTTTTAAATTAATAAAACATCTAATCTAATAAAGATATAGCGTTTTTATTATTCTTAATAAAACCTAATCTTTATGTTTTTTATCATTAAATTCTCAGCAAATAGATATCAACTTAATAATTTATTGATTATTAGGTGATTGGTACGTATGTCGTCTTTTTATAGGAAAATATAAATGAAATTAACTAAAATTGCATTAGCTACAATTATCGCTTCTTCATTCGGTATTGCAAACGCAGCACCTGTAGATCAAGGAAGTGGTATCATCAATTTTACTGGTAAAGTTATTAATGCACCTTGCTCAATCCCAGGTGACGGTACAATTAACGTTGACCTTGGCCAAGTTGCAAATAAAGTATTAGAAACTGGTAACAAATATAGCCAAAGCGTTCAATACAATATCCAGTTAGAAAACTGTGATTTAGGTGAAGTTAAAGATTCTAGCGATGTAGTTGTCTTCCCTGCAGTTAGCAAAGTTAAAGTAACTTTCACGGGTACTCCAGATACTACAGCTAAAGAATTACTGGCGAACACTGGTACTTCTAAAGGTGTTGGTGTTCGTTTAATCAACGCTGATGGTGCAACAATGAAAGTTGGTGACACCAGTGTTGAGCTGCCATTAGCGGATGGTCCAAATAAATTAGCATTCAGTGCACGTGTTGAAGCAAATGGTAGTAAAGTTGAAACTGGTAGCATCATTTCTCAAGCAACTTATGCTTTAAACTACCTGTAATTTTTTATTTAAAATAACAGGCATATATTTGCCTGTTATTTTCCTTTCTTAGCTTTTATTTTTTGACAGGGAATATCATGTCTCTATTGCCTCAGTTTAAAATAAATAAAATATTATTTTCGATTGCGTTGGCATTTTCCGTTTCGGGAATATCAAATGCAGTGGAATTTAATATGAATATTATTGATGCTAAGGACAGAGATAATATTGATTTGAGTCAATTTTCAAACCCTGACTTTATTCCTGCAGGCGAATATCTAACGGATATTACATTAAATGGTAGAAAACTATCAGGGCAGTATTTAATTAAGTTCATTGAAGAGAGTAAAGATACTTCAACACTCTGTGTTACACCAGAGATGGTAAATATTTTTGCATTAAAAAAGAAGATAAAGGAAGAGCTTCTGCAAAATAATAATGGCCAGTGTGTTGAACTATCTAAAAATTTAGATATTAGTTATCGCTTTGATAAAGCGAATCAAAATATCTTATTTTCTATTCCTCAAGCTTGGCTTGAATATGATGATCCATACTGGGTTCCACCTTCCCAATGGGAAAATGGGATTGCGGGGGCATTTCTCGACTATAACCTATTTGCCAATTACTCTGCGCCTAAAAATAACAGCGAAACATTCAGTGGTAGTAGTAACGGTACCGCTGGCGTTAACTTAGGCGCTTGGCGTTTCCGTGCAGACTATCAATATCAATATAATCGTTCTCAAGGTAAAACGAATGAGCGGTTTGATTGGACTCAGTTGTATGCTTTTCGTGCTTTACCTCAAATGGGTGCAAAGGTTTTACTTGGTGAGTCTTATTTGAAGACTGATTTATTTGATAGTTTTCGCTTTATAGGGGCGTCTATTTTTAGTGATAATCGGATGCTTCCGCCTTCACTACGTGGTTATGCGCCTCAGGTTACGGGTATCGCTAAAACAAATGCGATGGTGATTATTTCACAGAATGGGCGTGTGATTAAGCAAGTTAAAGTCGCTCCCGGGCCATTTAATGTTCAAGATATTACTGAAGCAGTACAAGGTACTTTAGATGTAACTATTGAGGAAGAAGACGGTTCAAAAACCACTTACCAAGTAACAGCAGCATCGTTGCCGTTTTTAACTCGTCAGGGGCAGCTGCTTTATAAATTTACCATGGGGCAATCTGACCCATTTGGCCGCTCACAGAAAATTGACCCTAAATTTATTGTCGGGGAAGTCTCCTATGGTTTATTTGGTAACACATCAATTTTCGGCGGATTAATTGCCACGGTCGATAATAACAATTATCAAGCGATGAACTTGGGAATAGGGCAAAACATGAATATGTTTGGTGCTATTTCCCTTGATATTACTCGTACCCATGCAAATTTAGATAATTTTGGCTCTTATTCAGGTAACAGCTACCGTTTAAATTATTCTAAACGTTTTGAATCTACCAATTCGCAGGTGACATTTGCAGGCTATAAGTTTTCTGAAAAAGAATTCTTAACAATGCCTCAATACATTGATGCAGCTAATGGTGTGCTTGATTTTAGGCGTGACAAAAACGTCTATACCGCGTCTTTTAATCAATACATTAGCCCATTGGATTTAACGGTTTATTTTAATGCCTCTCATCGTCAATTTTGGAATAGCGAATCGACAACAAACTTTGGGATGAGCTTTAGTAAGTTATTCAGTATTGGGCAAATTAAAAATATTTCCGGCACATTATCTCTTAATAAAATTAAATATGAAGAGACGGATGATAACCAAATTTATCTGTCTTTCTCCGTGCCACTCGAAAACGGGGCTTCAGTGAGTTATGACGCCCAATATGCAGATAGTGACCATAGCTTTGGCCAGTCAGTGGGTTATTACAGTGCAAATGAGAATAACAACTACTGGAGTATGCGTGTGGGCGGTGACCAGCACAAACTTGGGCGTGCAGAGCCAAATATCAGTGGTAGTTATCAATATTCATCGCCTTATGGCGTGTTAAATGTTAATGCGACAGAAAATGTGAATTCATATCGCGCTGTCGGCGGTAGTTGGTATGGCTCCATGACAGCAACGAAATACGGTGCAGCTATGCACCGTAACGGGACTAACAACGAACCTCGGGTAATGATTGATAGTGATAATGTCGCAGGAATTTCTATTGATAATGGAGAATCTGTCACGAACCGATTTGGTATTGGTGTTGCGACAAGTTTAAATAGTTTTTCTAATTCAGATGTTTACATTGATATGAATACATTACCTGATGATGTGGATGTCAATGACAACATTATTGGTAAAACATTGACTGAGGGCTCAATTGGTTATCAGAGAATAAAAGCGAACCAAGGAAAACGTATTCTAGCAATTATCCGTTTGAATAATGGAAATTATCCACCGCTTGGTACCAGTGTGATTGAAGTAGGCACAGGAAGAGAAGTCGGAATTATTGCAGATAGTGGCGTTGCTTATTTAACGGGTGTGGTTCCAGAAGAAAGCTACATAGTGAAATGGGCCGCTGGCGCAAACCAATGTAGTTTGAATTTACCTAATATTGCCGAAAAAAATCAGGGTAAAGTCCTGATCCCTTGCCAATAAAGGAATGATGTATGAGTAAAAAGTCTGTAGTAGCTTTAGGATTTTCATTAGTTTTTGTCGGCATGCAAGTTGCGTCTGCTGCGATTAATATCGACCGTACACGGATTATTTTTCCAGGCAAAGATAAATCAATGAGTTTGGTTATTAACAACCAAAGTAAAACAATGCCCTACTTAGCTCAATCTTGGATGGAAGACGAAAAAGGGAATAAGATTTCTGAACCTTTTACCGTTTTACCTCCAATGCAACGTGTCGAACCGAATGCTAAAAACCAGATAAAAATTATTAAAACGGAGGGAATTGACGCTCTTCCACAAGATAGAGAATCGCTGTTCTATTTAAATGTGCGCGAAATTCCCCCTGTTGCAGATAAGGAAAATGTTGTCCAGATTGCGATTCAAAGTCGTCTAAAAATGTTTTATCGTCCACCTCAAATCGAAAATAATAGCGACAAAGTATGGGCTAAAGAGCTGAAATATACACATACAGGTGGGCAATTATTAATTGAAAATCCAACTAAATATTACGTGACTCTTGGTTACCTGAGTAATACCAACCAGAAAAACTTTCCTGGTTTTGAAAGTGTCATGATAGCCCCGTTTTCTAAAGAAAGTGTCCCCGTGCCATCAAGCAGTTTTAATCAGTTATATACCGGGTATATGGATGATTACGGTGGTATGAAAATGTTGACTTACCAATGCGCTGCATCAACCTGCCAGTTGTCAAAAGAGAGCCAATAGGATTTTAGATATGAGAAATTGCTACTTTTCAATATGTCTTTTTATGCTATCGCTATGCACCAGCCAAGCTTATGCAGATAGTAGCATGATGAGAGGTGATCTTAATTTTACGGGAAATGTGGTGGCATTGCCTTGTAAGATTTCATTTTACTCGATAGATCAAAATATTGAATTAGGGCCAATATCTCTGAATTACTTTAATGAAATTGGGGACAGAAGCCCTAAGCATGAAATCAAATTGAAATTTGATGATTGCATTTTCCCAAAACGTGATCGCGATGATAGAGATCTGGTTGTCCGGATCATGTTTATTTCAGAGCCAACTGAAAGTACAGACCGCAATTTATTCGGTGGTAAAACCATTCTAAATGGCTATGGCATTCGTTTGATGGATAAAGATGGCAATATTGTTCCTAATGGAGAATACCGCAGTTATCCCATCTATTTTGATGATAACCAGCAAATTACGATTTATTCCATGCTAGAGAGCTATCTGCCAAGAAATGAATTAACTGTGGGTAATATTAAAACGCAAATTACCTTAAATATTACTTACATATAAGGTGTATAAATCATGATACACACGTTTATTCAAAAATATGGTTTTTATATTTTATTTCTGTTCGTTTTTATTAGCCCAAAAACATTTGCTTTAGATTGTGTTGAAGCTGGGACTGGAGTCGTCATTAAACCTGCGGTACCGGTTGGGCAATTAGCGATTCCTTCAGATACACCTGCGGGAACGGTTATTTGGCAATCTGACCCATTAACAGTCACTGTTTATTGCGATAACGTACTCGGTAATATGGTTGACGTTGTTCATATGTATTTTAACCCGACATCACAAAAATTAGGGACAGGGTTGCTACTTGGTGCTAACTATCAAGGTGAACAACTTGAGCGTGATAAACAAAAAGTCAGCTTAGGAACACCGCCAATTAGTGGCAAGCAAAGCGTTACTGTGACTGTCACATTTACTTTATATATTAAGGTAACAGGTACGGTCCCGCCGTCTGGGAATTATGAAGGTGATAACCAATTTACGGTTTTCCAATTTGATGGGAGCGGGGGGATCAATACGACACCGGGAGCGAAAAACTTACGCTATTCGATATCTGGGTTACGGGGGATCCGTTTCTTAAAATGTGGTGCGGATATTAAAGTTTTCCCAGAATCACAGCAAATTGATTTTGGCCAGTTAATGATCACAGAATTGAATCAAGGAAAAGAATTTAAAAAGGATTTTCAAGTTCAAGCAGTGAAAAGAGGTTGTCTTGATAACTTCTCGATGAATATCAATTTTGAAACAACCGATCCATTAAATGGCGAATATGCGATTGATTTGAAAAATGGAACCAATTTGACAATTATGGATGATAAAAGTAATCAGATAAAATTTAATTACTTCCAATTTTTCGGCAGCTTACCGCAAGGAAGTACATCAGTAACGCGTGATTATAGTGCAACTATTAAAAAGGCGGGAACGGTGAAAACAGGAGGATTTAACGCCTCAACCATTGTTCGAATTAACTACTATTGATGTTAGTGATGAATTGATGTGAATGATAATAAAAGAGCGGGTTTTTGGCCTGCTCTTTTACTGTGTAACTGTATGGCTATGTAACATAGTCATACAGGCTAACGAAAGTTAGCGCATTCCATTGCGCTAGAGTGGCAAATATTATTTAACACATTTACTGCAAGTCTCATTTTGGACTTGCTCAAAGAAGTTATTGCCCTTGTCATCAACGAGAATGAATGCCGGCAGCCCTTCAACTTCCATTTTCCAAATCGCTTCCATGCCTAATTCTGGGTACTCAAGGCAATTTAAGCTTTTCACATATTCTTGCGCCAGTATTGCTGCTGAGCCACCGATACTACCTAAGTAGAAACCGCCATGTTTTTTACATGCATCGGTTACCGCTTGAGTTCGGTTGCCTTTCGCCAACATTATCATGCTACCACCGTGGGATTGGAACAGGTCAACATAGGGGTCCATTCGGTTACCCGTTGTTGGGCCTAAAGAACCTGAAACCATATCTTCCGGTTTTTTGGCTGGCCCTGCGTAATAGACCATGTGGTCTTTAAAGTATTGTGGTAATTCTTCGCCGTTATCTAAACGTTCTTTAAGCTTGGTATGCGCAATATCTCGAGCGATGATCAGTGGGCCACTGAGGGAAACACGGGTCGATACAGGGTGTTTACTTAGCTCAGCCAAAATATCTTTCATCGGGCGGTTCAGGTCGATATGCACCACTTTTCCTTCAGCTTGGTGACGCATAGATTCAGGAATATATTGGGCTGGGTTATGCTCCATTTTCTCAAGCCATAAGCCGTTTTTGGTAATTTTGGCTTTAATGTTTCGGTCAGCCGAGCAAGAAATGGCTAAACCGATTGGGCAAGAGGCGCCATGACGAGGTAAACGAATAACACGCACATCGTGAGCAAAATATTTACCACCAAATTGGGCGCCAAAGCCAAGATGGCGAGAGGCTTCTAATAACTCATTTTCTAGCTCAATATCACGGAAAGCGCGGCCATATTCATTACCCGTGGTTGGCAGGTTATCGTAGTATTTTGCAGAGGCAAGTTTGGCTGTTTTCAGTGTTGTTTCCGCAGAGGTACCACCGATAACAAAGGCAATATGATAAGGTGGGCAAGCTGTTGTTCCTAAATTTCTCATTTTTTCAATTAAGAAATTTTTTAACTTAGCAGGTGTTAAGGTTGCTTTTGTTTCTTGGTAAAGCGCTGATTTATTTGCAGAACCGCCGCCTTTATTGACAAACAGGAAGTGATATTCATCACCTGTAGTCGCAAAAATGTCAAACTGTGCTGGCAGGTTTGTACCTGTATTGACTTCATTAAACATATCTAGTGGTGCATTTTGCGAAAAACGCAGGTTTTCGTGTTGGAAGACGTTGTAAATCCCTCGTGACAGGTACTCTTCGTCATCACAGTCTGTCCAAACTTGTTGGCCTTTTTTCCCAACAACCGCAACAGTGCCGGTATCTTGGCAGTTTGGCAAAATACCTTTTGCAGAAATTTCAGCGTTGCGAAGTAATTGCAGTGCCACATATTTGTCGTTTTCGCTGGCTTCTGGGTCTTGTAAGATAGCCGCGACTTGTTTCTGGTGCGCAGCCCTTAAAAAAAACTGGGATTCATAAATTGCGTGTTCTGCAAGGAGGGTTAATGCTTCAGGTTCAATCTTTAAAATTTGCTTGCCTGCAAATTGTTCTACAGAAACATATTTATCAGAGACTTGGAAATACTCGGTTTTATCCTCAGATAATGGATAAGGTTCTTGGTAAAAAAACGCTTTATTGGCCATTTTGCTCACTCACATATTAATTTCAGTGGAATTTCCAAAAATAATCACCCGTAGGCTTATGTTTATTCTTTAATTGATTTAACTCGAAAGATACAAAGTAAAATTTATAAGTGTAATAATGAAACAAAAAATACAAAATAAGTTACTAAAAGTTACAGTTTAGTTTGAAATTATATCAATTTGATTATTATATTCAAAGAGATGCAGAGAATAATATGATGTTGGTTAAATTTATTGAGATAAAAAGTAAGGATTAATGAAAGTTAGATTTAAATCACATAATAATATTATTAACTACGACTTTAATTATTTGTTATAGATGTTACCAGTTATTGGTTTTTTTTATGTGTAATCGCGATATATATCTATTGGATATAATTTGCATCAAAAATTGACTATTTCATTATGGTAAATAGTTATTACATTTTTCTTGTGCGTAGAATATTAAAGTTTATATATTCAATATATGAATTTAAAAATTATTAAAATAATAAAAATTATTAATTCCATGATTATTATTATTTTTATTATGAATCATTTTAACTCTATGAATTCTATTGGATTTGACTTTAGTTTCACTCTTTAATGTATCATACAAATCTATAGATATAGGCAAACTGATTCTAAATATCGCTATGTGGCTTATTTTTCTCAAGAATCTGTTTTATTTATTGAGAATTCATAATGAAAGGCAAACGAAGTTGCGAAAATGGCTTTCAATTTGCAAAAACAGTGTTTATCATGCATGCCTTATGAAGTTTAAATGGCGCTGCTGGTTTTGGGCTTTGCTGGGGAAAATTATTTACTCATGTTACTTAAGTTGACAGAGTAAACCTCCGACAAGCTTATACAGTCTTTAACGGTGGCGGTTCTATCTGCATTATTCCTAGGGATAGAGTGTATAATAAATGACTGAGACAACCTCTCTGACACCACTCATTGAATTAAAATCTTTAAGTAAAGGTTTTGATGGCAAACAAATTATTTCTGAGCTTGACTTAACCATTCGGAACGGTGAGTTTTTGACCATTCTGGGGCCTTCCGGTTGCGGTAAAACGACGGTTTTGCGTCTTATTGCTGGGCTGGAAGATGTCGATGATGGTCAAATTATTCTTGATGGTCAAGATATTACGGATATTCCAGCGGAAAACCGCTTTGTAAATACCGTATTCCAAAGCTACGCTTTATTTCCTCATATGACAGTCTTCGACAACGTGGCATTTGGCCTACGCATGCAAAAAACGCCTGCGGCTGAAATCCAAAAACGTGTCGATCAAGCCTTACGTATGGTGCAGCTAGAAGATTTTGCTGAGCGTAGACCCAACCAACTGTCTGGTGGTCAACAACAGCGTGTGGCAATAGCCCGTGCAGTAGTCAATCGCCCGAAAGTCCTACTACTGGATGAATCATTATCTGCGCTTGATTACAAACTGCGCAAACAAATGCAAAATGAGCTAAAAGCGCTTCAACGAAAACTGGGGATTACGTTTATTTTTGTGACCCATGATCAAGAAGAAGCCTTAGCCATGTCTGACCGAATCATTGTGATGCGTGAAGGGAAAATTGAGCAAGATGGCACACCTCGTGAAATCTATGAGGAGCCGAAAAACCTATTTGTTGCTCAATTTATTGGTGAAATTAATATTTTTGATGCGAAAGTATTGTATCGCATTGATGATAAACGTATTCGTGCCAATGTTGAAGGTCACGAATGCGATATTTTCACCGAGCTTTCTGTCAAAGAAGGGCAGCACGTTAGTGTGTTATTACGTCCTGAAGACTTACGTGTTGAAGAGGTGAATGATGCAGATAACTATCCGGGGCTGATTGGCTACGTTCGTGAGCGTAACTATAAAGGCATGACGTTAGACTCAGTGGTTGAAATGGAAGATGGCAAAATTGTCATGGTAAGCGAATTCTTCAATGAAGATGACCCCGATGTCGACCACTCCCTTAACCAAAAAGTTGCTGTAACTTGGGTTGAAAGTTGGGAGGTAGTTCTGGATGATCATTCGTAAGCATAAAGTTTTGCAGAACGTTATTATCACCGGGGTGGTCGCCTGGCTGCTGCTGTTCGTCTTTTTGCCTAATATTATGATTATTGGCACTAGTTTTTTGACGCGCAGTGATACCAACTTAGTTGACTTAGTTTTCACATGGGATAACTACGTTCGCTTGTCTGACCCGATGTATGCAGAGGTCATGTTGCACTCGCTCAATATGGCGGTGATAGCAACCTTTTTCTGTTTGGTTATCGGCTACCCATTTGCCTTTATATTGGCAAGGTTACCTAAACGAATACAACCTTTGATGCTGTTTTTATTAATTGTGCCATTTTGGACCAATTCATTGATTCGTATTTATGGGTTAAAAGTTTTTCTTAGTACCAAAGGGTACTTAAATGACTTTTTACTGTGGGTTGGTATTATTGATAAGCCATTGAAAATTATGTATACACCTGAGGCCGTCATATTAGGCCTAATCTATATATTGTTGCCGTTTATGGTGATGCCACTGTATTCAAGTATTGAAAAGTTGGATAAGTCATATATAGAAGCCGCAAAGGATCTCGGTGCAAATAAATTTCAACGGTTTGTGAAAATCATCATTCCTTTAACGATGCCAGGAATTATTGCAGGCTGCTTGCTGGTCTTATTACCTGCAATGGGGCTGTTCTATGTGGCGGACTTAATGGGGGGGGCGAAAAATCTACTGATTGGTAACGTGATTAAGAGCCAGTTCTTAAATATTCGTGATTGGCCATTCGGGGCAGCAACTAGCATTTTCCTCACGGCGATGATGGGTTTATTGCTGTATGTGTATTACCGAGCAGCTAAACTTCTGAATAAAAAGGCATATGAAGAATGATCGGACGTACTCTGCGTGGTGGCTTTATGGCTATCATCTACGCTTATCTTTATATTCCAATCATCATTTTGATTGTTAATTCCTTTAATGAGTCGCGTTTTGGTATTCAGTGGCAAGGGTTTTCAACGAAATGGTATACGCTACTAAGTAATAACGATAGCTTATTAGAAGCTGCTGGGCATTCATTAACTATGGCGGTTTTGTCGGCGACCTTCGCAACAGCCATTGGTACACTAACGGCCGTTGCATTATTTCGCTATCGTTTTAGAGGAAAACCATTCGTCGGTGGCATGTTATTTGTGGTAATGATGTCCCCTGATATCGTTATGGCGATTTCGTTATTGGTTCTATTTATGATCCTTGGGGTCTCGTTAGGCTTTTGGTCATTGCTTTTTTCCCATATCACATTCTGTTTACCCTTTGTGGTGGTGACGGTGTATGCAAGGTTAAAGGATTTTGATGTAAAAATGCTAGAAGCGGCACGTGACCTTGGTGCGGGTGAGTTTACTATTTTAAGAAAAATCATTTTGCCATTAGCGCTACCCGCGGTTGTGGCAGGATGGTTACTGAGCTTTACATTGTCGATGGACGATGTGGTGGTTTCGTCATTTGTCACGGGGCCAAGCTATGAAATTTTGCCACTGAAAATATATTCAATGGTAAAAGTTGGGGTTTCCCCAGAAGTAAATGCTTTGGCGACAGTGTTGTTGATTATGTCCTTGCTACTTGTTTGTTTAAGTCAATGGGTGATGCGGGATAAATACTCGAAAAAAGCGAGACCATAAATGATTGGTGGCGCTGGTTTTTCTATAACAGCGCCTTTTTGATGCCATGCGGCGAGAGGGTGGGCTTCATTTAGCCTATAAGATATATACCCTAAATAATTCAAGTGGTTACTTGATGCATATAGGGATGAAAAACACTTTGTTGAGGGAAACTCAGTAATGAAAAAATGGTCCTATCTACTGGCAGCAGGGTTAATGGCTGCAAGTATTGGCACGGCAACTGCCGCTGACGATAACAAAGACGTACTGTATTTCTATAACTGGACAGAATATGTTCCCCCTGGTTTATTAGAGCAATTCACCAAAGAAACGGGCATCAAGGTGATTTACTCCACCTATGAATCAAACGAAAGTATGTATACCAAGTTAAAGACCTATAAAGAAGGGGCTTATGATTTGGTGGTACCTTCGACTTATTTTATTGCCAAAATGAGTAAAGAAGGGATGCTACAAAAAATTGATCAAAGCAAACTGACCAATTTTAAAAACCTTGATCCAAACTTAATTCATAAAGAATTCGACCCGAATAATGACTATTCTGTACCTTATATTTGGGGAGCTACAGGGATTGGAATTAACGGTGAAGCGGTTGACCCACAATCTGTTACCTCATGGGCGGATTTTTGGAAACCTGAGTATAAAAATAGCTTGCTGATGATGGATGATGCACGGGAAGTTTTCCAAGTCGCACTCACCAAGTTAGGTTATTCAGGTAATACCACTGACCCGAAACAAATTGAAGAGGCGTATAAAGAGCTACAAAAATTACGTCCAAATATTCTAGCCTTTAACTCTGACAACCCAGCGACGCCATTTATTGAAGGTGAAGTGGATGTCGGTATGTTATGGAATGGCTCTGCATTCGTTGCACGGCAAGCAGGTTTACCAATTGAAGTTGTGTGGCCAAAAGAAGGCGGAATTTTTTGGATGGACAGTTTAGCGATTCCGGCCAATGCAAAAAATGTGGAAGGGGCTCATAAGCTAATTAATTTCTTATTACGTCCAGAAATTGCGGCTCAAGTGGCTGAATCTATTGGTTACCCAACACCAAACTTAGCCGCTAAAAAATTATTACCTGCTGAAATTGCCAATGACCCATCACTTTACCCAAGTGAAGAGGTTCTGCAAAAAGGCGAATGGCAAAGCGATGTAGGGAATACCAATATTTTGTATGAAGAGTACTTCCAGAAATTAAAAGCAGGGCGTTAATTGCTGTTTTAGTAGTAAGCCAAATAGGGTTTGAAGTTAAATAAAGGCATCACAATTGTGATGCCTTTAGGTTGTTGACAAAGCGGGATAAAAGCGTGGTTTTTCCCGCTTTGTGCTATCAGCTGAAAATCAATAAATTGATTTTCCTAATTTATTTTTAAAACCTATTAGACTTGCCGCCAAACATAATATGTTTGTCAGCAGTCTGAAAGCATCACAATCGTGATGCTTTTTTAATGGCTAACGTTTGGCATTATGGCCAACAAATTTCACAAAGGTATCTACCCAAGGTTGTAGGAAATCTTTACTTTTCGGTGAGATGTTACCTTGTTCATCCACCATACCGTCATACCATTTTAGGAAACACTCAGGCTGGTTCATGGTTGGCATATTTAAAAATGTTAGGCTGTTGCGTAAGTGTTGCTGGGCAATAGCTGTGCTGATATTACCAATAGAAACACCTAAAACCCCCGCAGGAATACCATCCCATGAGTTATCGCCCCATGGACGAGAACCTTGGTCTATCGCATTTTTCAATACACCAGGCATCGAACGGTTATATTCAGGGGTGGCGAAAATAATGCCATCACAGGCTTTAATTTGAGATTTAAAATTAGCCACAACAGAGGGCACATTTTGGTCTGCATCCTGGTTGTAGAGAGGTAGTTCATCAATATTGATAAAGTTAAACGTGAAATTCGCGGGGAATAATTTAGTTATGGCTTTAGCGACAACTAAATTGTAAGAATCAGCACGTAAGCTACCAACAATAACGCCAATATTGTATTGATTTGACATGATAAAACCTCTTTCACGGATAGTTAATTAGGAATATTGCAAACCGATATTACTTCTTCAGAATTCTGTTTCGTTATTATCATTAAACATCATAATCTAAATGTGTGCAAAACTAAGTTAAATTAATTAAGTCAATGAGTATCAAAAAAATTTGATATTTTTAAATTAACTATGGGTTTACAACTACTCATAATTCGATATTGTGAGTCCTCTTCCACTATTTAGATTTACCCATGAACAAATCAGGGTTACTTGATTTTAGTCAAAATGAAACATACCGACTGGTCGGTATTATTCATCGCATGAATAAATCCGCACAGCATAGAAAAAAAGACCCAATCAAGCTTCAAGTGGAGCTACTGAAAGCTGCTCGCATTATTGCAGGCAGAGAAGGCATTTCTTCACTATCTCTCAATGCGGTAGCAAGGGAAGCGGGTGTGAGTAAAGGTGGGTTGATGCACCATTTCCCCTCCAAACAAGAGCTTATTCATGCCCTTTTCCTTCAATTGCTAGAAATTATGGATGAGCGGATAAGTATCATTATGGAGAATGACAAAAATGCTTATGGACGGTTTTCTCGTGCGTATTTGCACTATATTGGTGAGTTAAAAGCGTCTGATGAAAGTTTTCAACTTGCCTTACTGTCCTTAGCGATGCCAACTGAGCCCGTATTACGTCAGTGCTGGCGAGATTGGGTAACCAATCATTTGGCGAAGGGCGATGAGTTTGATAACAGTTATTTAGGGGCGTTAGTACGTTATGCAGCGGATGGGTTATGGCTTTCGTCATTGACTGAGGGAGAAACATTATCACAGCAAGAACGCGATGCGATTGTTAGTCGGCTAACGGCAATATCATTTGAACAAATTCCATAAGTAAAAATAGCGCATAAGTAAAAATAGCAATAATAACAGTAGTGCAATTTTATTCATAAAATAAGCACATGAGGCGACAGTGAAATATAAAATCAATGCTTTCATTCTATATGATGCAGTTGATGGCACTTTATCTTTAAAAGAAGATGAGGTGGATACGCAGCTGTCGATAACTGCCAATGCATTATTGTTTTACTTTATTCAACACAGAGGTGTCGTTTCTCGAGATGAGGTATTAAAAGCAGTATGGGATGATAATGGATTAGTTTCATCGAACAGTAATTTAAACCAATACCTAAGTATATTAAGAAAAGCATTTCGGCCATATGGTATTGAAAATATTATTGTAACAGTTGCTCGTGGGCGATTAGAATTTAATTCCGATATTTCCCTTGAATTAATTGATGATATTAAAATTCCTCAAACTGAATTAATAACTAGCTTAAGTGAAATAGAAGCGGCAGCGGTTGTTTTATCTCCAATTCCTAAACCTATAGCTGAATCTACAGACCCCAAGAAAATAGAATCAACATTGACGCCAGAAAAAAAAGAAATTTGTTGGTATCTCGCTAGCGGTGCTTTTTTATTGTGTTCTGTTTTACTCGCGACGATGGCTTATTTATCAAACCAACCGTCAGTGCCGATAAACATGACGGTACTTGAGCACACTAAATGTGATGTACTATCGAATGAAAAAATGATCAATAACACCGTAGCACTAAACTATGTACAAAATTTTGATAAGGTTAGAAATAACTTAAACCTAGAATGTGTTGAGAAAGAGCGGTTTGTTTTTTTCTATGGGGACAAATTGCAAACTAACGGATTGGGACGAGTATTTCTTGCACATTGTGCAGTCAATGAAGATAACCCATTTAGCTATTGCGATAATTACTTTTACTATTCTTGGAAACCATCATGAAGATATCAGGAAAAGTATTATGCTTACTGAGCTTTTTACTATTTATTATTGTGGTGATTTACACTCAATCGGTTTTATTTTCCAGTAAACAAGATGGCTTATTAGTGTGCTCGACAAAAGGTATTATGCGTTTTGAAAATATGCAGGATGAAAACGTTAATGGCAATATTCATTTCAATTTTGGTGCAAATGGTAAAGGAGCCATTGTTGTTGAGGGCTATACCGATTCTAAAGCGGGTTGGTTGTATTTACAGCGCTATGTGAAATTTAGTTACACAACAAAACGAGTTTCCCCAACAGAGCGTCACTATAATATTAGCCAGTGGGAAGCGAGTGCTTCTTCTATTGATGAATCACCAAATGTGATATTTGATTACTTTATGAGAGAAATGTCAGATAGCCATGATGGCCTATTTCTTAATGCCCAAAAGCTCAATGATAAAGCCTTATTACTTAGTTCAATTAATTCCCCTCTTTACATCTGTACATTAAAGCCCGGCAGTAAATTTGACTAATTCACCCTCATTAAAATAAGCTTTGTGGTGAAGCCGTTCACTTCATCGTTAACTGGCAATATCCCTTCCTCTTATTTTCTTTTTATCGTATTCACAAATATTCGTATTCATAAACTCACTGTGAGTTGCCATCATGATTGCTGATTTACCTCTTGTATAGAATTTAATTCGTGGACACCAAATAGTAGGCAAAGCTTATAACCGAGTGAGCAAACCCACAGTTATCATTTCATAAATTACCCCCCTTTATCAGCCCAATAATATTTTGTTAACAATCTATTTGGCTAACGCTAAATCGGTGTTTAGCCCTTTTTTATCAGCAATACAGATACGTGAATTTTTGATTTTTTTAGCATGGATATGTAAATGGTCTAATAATTCACTCTAATTTTTAGATTAAAATACTAAATATCTATGTTTTGTGGATTTATATTTTGTTTTTATTTTTCGGTTCTATAGTGGGTTTGAAGCCAAAGGTTGCGTTCAATAGATCACCGCGCAGACACCATTGGCGTAAATGATTACCCAGATACTTCAAGGGATATGTACTCGGACACATTAGCTTGGAATATCGAAGGTAAAGAAAAACAAAGAAGGCTTCTCGGAGGAAACAACAATGGGTGATGCATTAGGTCTTATTGAAACCAAAGGTCTGGTGGCTTGTATCGAAGCGGCTGATGCCATGTGCAAAGCGGCAAATGTTGAGCTAATTGGTTACGAAAATGTCGGTTCAGGCCTCGTTACCGCAATGGTTAAAGGCGATGTGGGTGCAGTCAAAGCGGCTGTTGATTCAGGTGTTGAATCAGCACAGCGCGTTGGTGAAGTGGTGACTTCACTCGTCATTGCGCGTCCACACAACGATATAAACAAAATCGTTATTAAGCATAAGGCATAACTTTTTCCGGAGGAAAAAACATGGGTGACGCATTAGGTCTTATTGAAACTCAAGGGTTAGTGGCGTGTATCGAAGCTGCAGACTCGATGTGTAAAGCCGCAAATGTTGTGCTGATTGGTTATGAAAATGTTGGGTCAGGTTTAGTTACCGCCATGGTCAAAGGCGATGTAGGTGCGGTGAAAGCTGCTGTGGATTCAGGTGTTGAGTCTGCCTCTCGCGTTGGTACCGTCGTGACATCACTGGTTATCGCTCGTCCTCATAGTGATATTCAGAAAATCGTTGCCCAGTATAAAGTCACGGAATAAAACAGGAAATTACTTATGAAAGAAGCGCTTGGTCTAATTGAAACTAAAGGATTAGTGGCTTGTATTGAAGCTGCTGATGCCATGTGTAAAGCCGCAAATGTCGAGTTAATCGGTTATGAAAATGTCGGCTCAGGGCTGGTAACAGCAATGGTTAAAGGCGATGTCGGTGCCGTTAATGCCGCGGTTGAATCAGGAGTTGAGGCTGCAAAACGTATCGGGACAGTGGTGACTTCACGTGTGATTGCGAGACCACACAACGATATTGGCAAAATTGCACAACAACACAAAGCCTAACTGATTGGCTGATAAGCCAATAACACGACAAGTTAATGAATTAATTTTGGCTCCGATACGGGGGAAGACATGGTTGCATTAGACAAAGATCTGCAATCCAGACAACTGGCAAGAGAGCTAGTTAGAAACGCGAAACAAGCGCAGAAAGAGTTTGCGACATTTTCGCAGGAAAAAATCGATAATATTGTTAAGCACATCGCGATTGAGTCCGCACTTCATGCAGAAGAGCTGGCAAAAATGGCCAATGAAGAAACAGGGTTCGGTAAGTGGCAAGATAAAGTCCTGAAGAACACTTTCGCTTCAATGCGTGTTTATGAACACATTAAAGATCTCAAAACCGTTGGCATCATTAATGATGACAAAATCAACAAAGTTATGGATGTGGGTGTCCCTCTTGGTGTGATCACGGCGTTAGTACCTTCTACCAACCCAACATCTACCATCATCTATAAAACGTTGATTGCCTTAAAGGCGGGTAATGCCATTGTCTTTTCCCCTCATCCAAATGCTAAAGCCTGCAGTTTTCGTACATTAGAGATTATCAAAAAAGCGGCATTAGAAGCAGGGGCACCAGCAGGTATTGTGGATGGCGTCACGATGCTGACTCTTGAAGCAACGAAAGAGCTGATGCACAGCAAAGACGTTTCTTTAATTTTGGCAACGGGAGGTGAAGGCATGGTACGTGCAGCTTACGCATCCGGTACACCAACCATCAGTGGCGGCCCAGGTAATGGCCCTGCATTTATTGAACGTAGCGCCAATATCAAACAAGCGGTGAGTGACATCATCACCAGTAAAACCTTTGATAACGGTGTCATTTGCGCTTCAGAACAATCCATCATTGTAGAACGCTGCATTTACAACGAAGTTCATCGTGAACTGCTCGCTCAAGGCGCTTATTTCATGAATGAAGATGAAGCGAAACGCATGGCTTCAATGTTACTTAGAGCGAACGGCACCATCAACCCAGAAGTGGTGGGTAAAGATGCGATCACTTTAAGCCAACGAGCCGGTTTCACTGTTCCGGCTAATACACGTGTGTTGATTGCTTTGCAAGACACCGTATCACCGAAAAACCCATACTCCCGCGAAAAATTATGCCCAATTTTAGGGATGTATATCGAAGAAGACTGGCAGTCAGCTTGCCACCGTGTGGTTGACTTACTGACCAATGAAGGTCTCGGCCATACTTTGGTTATCCACACACAAAATGAAGATGTTATTCGTCAATTCTCTCTGGAAAAACCGGTTAATCGTATTTTGATCAATACCCCAGCGGCACTTGGTGGGATCGGGGCAACAACCAATATCACACCAGCCTTAACACTGGGTTGTGGCGCAGTAGGTGGTGGTTCTAGCTCAGATAACGTGGGCCCAATGAACTTACTGAACATCCGTAAAGTCGGTTATGGCGTACGTTCTATTGATGATTTAAGGCAGCCTGCCCAGTCTTGTACTTCTGCCCAGCCAGTCGTATCAGCAGCCGGCAATCAACCGCAAGTCAGCATTTTTGATGATAACCGCTTCCGTAACCCTGTTGCAGCGACAACGTCAGCGGTGACCGCTAACCCAACAGGCGACGACCGATTTGGCAGTACGGCAACGACGGCTGCGATTGCTGAGGCAGTAGTTTCTCAAGGTGATATCACTGAAGAAAATGTCGAGCAAATCATCAAGGCCGTTCTCGGGCGCCTAAATAAGTAACTCATTGGAATAAGGCGGTATAAACCATGATCCTCGCAAAGGTAGTTGGACATGTTGTTGCAACGCAGAAATGTCAAGAACTTAGCGGCAGTAACTTATTGATGGTAACCAAGCTAGGGGATGACCTTGAACCGTTGAAAAACAAAACGTATGTGGCAGTCGACAGTGTTGGCGCAGGCATTAACGACATTGTTTTAGCTGAAGCTTACTTCGCTTTGAATAAAGACAATTACAAAGCCATGTCAGTGGTTGCCATTGTTGAGAAGGTTTATACCAAGGAGTAAAAACAGCATGAACCAGTTTTTGATTAAACCTAAAGTTCAATTCGGTGCGAATGCATTGGACTTTATCTCACACATGAGTGCTCACCATGCCTTTATCGTCACTGACAAAGCGATGGTGAAGTTTGGCTTAGCCGATGAAGTCACTCGCAGGCTAACTCAAAGTGGCATCGCATTTTCGATCTACGATGATGTTAAGCCAGACCCTGATATTTCAGCCATTGTTAACGGTATGAAAATCATGGATATGCAATATCCAGATGTGGTGATTGCACTCGGTGGTGGGTCGGTTATTGATGCTGCGAAAGCTGTTATTTACTCCCTCTGGCACACAAAAAAGGATGTTAATCGAGTCAAACCGCAGTTTATCGCCATCCCAACTACCAGTGGGACGGGCTCAGAAGTGACGTCGTTTTCAGTGATCAAATCCCAGTCTGAAAAACTGGTTTTGGTTGATGAATTCATGTTGCCAGATGTGGCTATCTTAGACCCTGCACTGGTGAAGTCAGTACCCGCTTCTATTACGGCGGACACAGGTATGGATGTGCTATGCCACGCGCTAGAAGCCTATGTTTCTCGCACGGCGTCTGACTTTTCTGATGCCTTAGCTGAAAAAGCGGTGCAATTAGTTTTCGGTCATTTAATTGACTGCTATCGCGATGGTAGCAACTTAGTGGCTCGCGAAAAAATGCATAACGCGTCATGCATTGCCGGAATGGCTTTTACCAATGCCTCACTGGGAATAACGCACAGCTTAGCCCATGCATTAGGCGGCGTATTCCATATTCCTCATGGCCGTGCTAATGCGTTGTTGATGGCGCAAGTCGTGGCTTTCAATGCGGATTTAGAAGGGCGATGCGATAACGAAGCTGCAAAACGTTATGCCCATCTCGCGAAAAATTTAAGTTTACCTGCCTCAACAATACGTGAAGGCGTTGAAAGCCTAATTGTGGCAATCAACGTATTGAAAGATGAAATGAATATGCCAAAAGGCATTCAAGCAACCGGAACTAATGAATTCGATTTTAACGCCCGTTTAGGGGAAATGGTTGGGCAAGCATTGCGCGATAGCTGCACTCCGACCAATCCACGGGATGTGAGCAAGGTGCAACTGGAAGTGCTGTATAGACAGTCTTTTTAACAGTTAACGCTTTTATGTGATGAACAACAAACTAGAAAGAACATCAGGATAGGCTAACATGAATAAATATGCTTTGACCCCACGCGTAAAAATGCTGGCTGAACGCTTAAGTGCCCGCAACAACTCAATTATTACTGAACGTGCCAATATTTTAGAAGCGCTTGGCAACCAACTGTCTGGCGCACCGCAGGCGATAAAACCTGCACAACGTTTTTATGAATTTATCCGTCACTTTCCTGCATTTATTGCTCAAGATGAGCTGATTATTGGCAGCCAATCATCGACCCCTCGCGGAGCTATTTTCCATACTGAAAATGAAATCGACAGCCACAGTATTTATACCTTTTTAGCTGGCGATAGCACAGTTGATGCGCCAGATTACTTAGCGGTTTTAAATATTGGTTTCTTGGCTATCAAAGCACAGCTAGAAAACCGAGTGAGAAATATCGGTAGCGCAGTTAGCCGCAATAGCATTGATGAAGCTAATAATTGCCGTTCTGCGATTTATGCATGTGATGCGGCCATTCACTTTGCACAAGCTTTAGCTTCTAAAGCAGAGAGCATGGCAGCGGCAGAATCTAATCAATATCGCCGCGCAGAATTACAAGAAAGTGCAGCGATTTTACGCAATGTACCAGCAAAACCGGCGCAAACTTTTAAAGAAGCGTGCCAAGCTTTCTATTTACTGCAACTGATCCTGCATTTAGAAAATGGTAGCTATGCCGTTAACCCAATGGGTTTCGATAAAGCGGTCTATCCATTCTACCAACGTGATATTGAACAAGGCCGTTTGACCCAACCACAAGCTTATGAAATTGTAGAAAGTTTATGGTTGAAACTGGCTGAACTCTCTGAAGTTCGCTCAACCAAGCAAGTTGATGGCTACCCAATGTTCGATGCATTGAAAGACGGCATTTACCTAAATGACCCGCGCGTATGCCTTAACGAATTATCAGCCATGATGTTATCCGCACATGAAAACATCAGTACTATCAATAATGGTTTGAAAGTCCGTTTATATTGCGGAAAAAATAGCATTCAGCCGCAATATGCTGCGCCAAATGCCAGCTATGTTGCGCCGGCGGCTCAAGTTGAGACTGAATTCAAAGTGATGGAAGGTTTGACGCCTCGTTTACAGCGCCTGCGTAATCGCTACTTAGAAGCACGCCCAAGTGTGTCTATCTATCGTGCACTCGCTTTCACTGATGTTGTCAAAAATAATCCTGGTTTACCGCCAATTTTATTGCGTGCGAAAGCATTCCGCCGTGCTTGTGAAACTGCGCCAATCTTAATTCAACCAGAAGAACTGATTGTGGGTCATCCTTGTGGTGCACCTCGTGCAGGCGCCTTCTCACCAGATATCGCATGGCGCTGGGTGGTCGAAGAACTCGACACTATGGGAACTCGCCCACAAGATCCGTTCGTTATCTCGGAAGAAGACAAAAAAGTGATCCGCGAGGAAATAGCCCCGTTCTGGGAAGGCCGTTCACTGGATGAAATTTGTGAAGCTCAATACCGCGAAGCGGGTGTATGGGAATTCAGCGGTGAAACCTTTGTCAGTGACTTGTCTTATCACCAAATCAATGGTGGTGGCGATACCTGCCCTGGTTATGACGTACTGTTATTCACCAAAGGAATGAATGGTATCAAAGCAGATGCTCAGGCAAAAATGGCTGAGTTAAGCATGGAAAACCCTGATGATATTGACCGCATTTATTTTTATAAAGCGTCAATCGAAACCTGTGAAGGGGTTATTGCCTATTCACATCGTATTGCTGCTCATGCTCGCGAATTAGCGGTGCTGGAATCAGACCAAAAACGCCGTGAAGAATTACTGACTATCGCACAAGTTAACGAAAACGTGCCAGCCAATCCTCCGGCCACGTTACAAGAAGCATTACAAAGTATTTGGACAGTTGAGTCACTGTTTGAAATTGAAGAAAACCAAACCGGTCTTTCTTTGGGACGTCTCGACCAATATTGCTTGCCGATGTACGAAAATGACATCAAAACAGGCCGCTTAACCCAAGACCAAGCATTAGAAATGATGCAAGCATTTATCATCAAATGTGCGGAATTAATGTGGATGTCGAGCGAATTAGGCGCGAAATACTTCGCGGGTTACCAGCCATTTATCAACTTAACGGTCGGTGGACAAAAACGCTCAGGCGGCGATGCATGTAACGACTTAACTTACTTAATTATGGATGCGGTTCGCTTTGTTAAAGTGTATCAGCCATCGCTGGCCTGTCGTATTCACAACCAATCACCACAGAAATACATGGAAAAAATCGTTGATGTGGTGAAAGCCGGTATGGGCTTCCCTGCCTGTCACTTCGATGATTCCCACATCAAAATGATGCTGCGTAAAGGCTTCGATTTTGAGGATGCGCGTGATTACTGCTTGATGGGCTGTGTAGAACCGCAGAAGTCAGGCCGTATTTATCAATGGACATCAACCGGTTATACCCAATGGCCAATTGCGATTGAGTTTGTATTAAACCGTGGTCGCATGGTGCTATTCGATAGCTATCAAGGCTTAGATACGGGTGATTTACGTGACTTAAAAACATTTGAAGACTTTGATAATGCAGTGAAAGCGCAGATTGCTCATATTGTGCGCTTATCCGCTATCGGCACCGTCATCAGCCAACGTGTTCACCGTGATGTGGCACCAAAACCATTAATGTCCTTGCTGGTGGAAGGCTGTATGGAAAAAGGCAAAGACGTGGCTGCGGGTGGGGCGATGATCAACCACGGCCCAGGGCTGATTTTCTCTGGTCTAGCAACCTATGTTGACTCGATTGTCGCGATTCGCAAATTGGTTTACGAAGATGGTCGCTACACCCTTGAACAAATTCGTGATGGCTTATTAGCTAACTTTGAAGGCTATGACGAACTGCGCCGTGACTGCTTAAATGCGCCTAAATTTGGTAACGATGATGACTATGTTGACCAATATGCGCTGGATATTACGGAGTGGACAGAGCGCGAGTGCCGTAAGTACGACATGCTGTATTCAACACTGAGCCACGGAACCTTATCCATCTCTAACAACACGCCGATTGGTGAATTAACCGCGGCGAGTGCCAATGGTCGCTTGGCTTGGATGCCGCTATCCGATGGTATCAGCCCGACACAAGGTGCGGATAAACAAGGCCCAACTGCCATCATTAAATCAATCAGTAAAATGAATGTTGAAACAATGAACATTGGCATGGTGCATAACTTTAAGTTCTTAAAAGGCTTATTGGACACCCCAGAAGGCCGCCATGGCTTAATCACCTTGCTAAGAACCGCATCTATTTTAGGCAACGGCCAAATGCAGTTTAGTTATGTTGATAATGAAATGCTGAAAAAAGCTCAGCAAGAGCCTGAAAAATATCGTGATTTAATTGTTCGTGTCGCAGGATACAGTGCCTACTTCGTTGAACTCTGTAAAGAAGTTCAAGATGAAATTATTAGCCGTACTGTAATTGAGAAGTTCTAAACCCATGTAGGCAGGTATGAATCTATACCTGCCATTTTATAACAACAATAATAATTTTTGATTTATAAACATAGTTTTAGAGGTGCAATGATGAGCGCGGCAGAGATTAAAGGTCGGATATTTAATATCCAAAAATACTCGATTTATGATGGCGACGGTATCCGAACACTGATTTTCTTAAAAGGATGCAATATTCGTTGCCCGTGGTGTGCTAACCCAGAAGGGCTAAGCAGCCAGTTTCAGGTGATGTTTTCCCATGATAAATGCGTCAATTGTGGGAAATGTATTGATGTCTGCCCGACAGGGATCCACTACAAAACTATTAATGAGCACGGTGAACAAATTCACCGTGTGAATCGTAGCATTGACTGTATTGGCTGTCGTAAATGCGAAGAGGTGTGTATTGGTGATGCGTTAGACATTATGGGGAAAGATGTCACGGTAGCTGAAATGATGGACATCATCATGCAAGATTATGATTTTTATATTTCTTCCGGTGGTGGCGTGACAATCGGTGGCGGCGAAATGAGCCTACAAACTGATTTTGCCGTCGCGCTACTGCGTGAGTGTAAAAAAATGATGATCAATACGGCAATAGAAACGCAAGGTACGACATCGTTAGAAAACTATGAAAAGTTAGCGGAAGTTGTCGATCTGTTCCTCTATGACATCAAACATATTGATACTGCACAGCATAAAAATCTATTCGGTATTGGCAATGAAAATGTTCGCCGTAACCTCGAAAGACTGGTTCAGCTTGGTGCCAATATCGTGGTCAGAATGCCGCTTGTTCGCGGTTATAACGACTCCTTTGATGCCATCACGGGTGCTATCCACTATGCAATGGAATTATCCAAACGCGGCAATGTAAAACGCATCGATATTCTGCCTTATCACCAGTTAGGTCGCGGTAAATACGACAAACTGGACATGATTTATCCGGTTAAGCAAGACCCAACCTATAGTGCAGAAGAGTTAGACCAACTTGAAGCATTCTTCAAACAATTTGATTTCGATATTCGACTGGTTCGTCACTAAGTAGGAGAGACAGATGAAAAGTTTAGGCGTAATTGAAACTCGGGGACTGACATCCGCCATACAGGCTGCAGATGCGGCGTGCAAAGCAGCCAGTGTAGAAATTATAGGCTATCGAAAAATAGGCTCTGGATTAGTATCTGTTTGTTTTCAAGGCGAAATCAGTGCCGTTCGTACTGCGGTTGACCACGGCATTGAAGTAATTTCGAATAGCCAATTATTAGTCGGCTCATTAGTGATTGCGCGGCCTGAAGAAAGTGTGATCAGCAAATTGCTAACAGTGAAAAGTAAAAAAGGCGAGTTAGAGAAAAGCCTTCAGTCGGAAGTAAAAGCAGAAAAGTTAGTGGAAAAAGCAGTTGTTGAAACCAAAACGGAAGCACCAGTGGTTGAAGTCAAAACCGACATCAATCTGAAAGACGTCAAAAATGACCCGCGTAAAGGGAAAAAATCATGATGAATGAGCAATTGATGGGAAAAATATTGGCTCGGCTTTCTGCGTACACTCCAGCACAAGCGGGTATTTCTAACATTGCTATCCCTGTCGGAATATCTAACCGCCATGTGCATCTTTCACAGCAGGATGTTGAAGCGTTGTTTGGTCAGGGATATCAACTCACGCCATTCAAAGATTTAAAACAGCCGGGGCAATTTGCAGCGAAAGAATGCGTCATGGTGGTGGGGCCAAAAGGGTCGATTAGTAAAGTCAGAGTACTGGGGCCTGTTCGCCCAAAAACACAATTAGAAGTTTCAAAAGCAGATTGCTTCGCACTGGGAATTAAGGCTCCTGTTAGGGAATCAGGTGACTTGGTTAATTCGGGCTGTGCGTTACTGATTGGCCCGGCAGGGCATGTCAATCTTGAGTCGCAGGTTATTTGTGCCCAGCGTCATATTCATATGAGCGTGATGGACTCAAGAGCACTAAATGTGGTGAATGGGCAGAAGGTGAATATCCGTACTGAAGGTGAGCGCAGCTTGGTATTCGATGAGGTTGTTGTGAGAGTTGATGAACGATTTTCCCTTGAGTTTCATATCGATACTGATGAGGCGAATGCGGCAGGTTTACGCAATAACGATAGCGTATTCATCGCGGGTTAAGGAATGGTGGCAAAATGAACGAAGAACTGATCGAGCGAATTGTGCAGCGAGTTTTACGTCAGTTAAAGCGACACGTTCTGGTCGTATTATCGCCAGTTGACGGTTACCAGCAAGCCATTTACCAAAGGTTGGCACAGCTAGAGTCTGTTGCTTTTTCCTTTTATGCCACCGCATCCATGCTTCAGTCTTCCCAAGTTGAAAAATGGGCTGAACTGGGAAGTGTTGTAAATAAAAACACCTTATCAATAAATGGGTTAAGCCATTATGACAGCCTGTTTTTACCTTTCATTGATGCAAAAGTAGTTGGTGAGATAGCCAATGGTTTGTTTGCCAGTGAAGAAAGTGAATTAGCCTTACAGGCTTTATCACAAAATATGTCGACCTTAGCATTGAAATACCATTGCTGCCCTGAAAGTGAATTAAGTCAGGTTTTAGGTTTAAATAAAAATGAAAATTATAATCAGTTAATTAGAGAAAATATCTCTAAAGTAATTAAGTTAGGTGTTTATTTTGATTCATTTAATGAAATAGAGAATAAGCTTTTAACTAAAGGTATTGATGAAAATTTAAAACCTGAAATAAATAATGAAAATCAAAATCGCTATATTACTTTAAAAGAAGTAATGAATAACCCTAGGGGGTGCCGTGCGAATGAAAATAAATTAACAGATTTAGCATTCGATTATTTAAAGTCTCTTAAAAAATAAAATTATTTAATCAAATTAAAAATTAATTTTAATCTTTCTATTTATCGTAGGAGTATTATCTATGTCCCCTAAAGCAAAGTCATGGCTTTGGATGCTGGCGGTTATTATTTCTGAAACTTCAGCAACCTCGACCTTAAAAATGTTTGATAATAGTGAAGGTATGACCAAATCATTATTACTGGCATTAATCGTTGTGTTGTATGTTATTTGCTATTATTCACTCTCTCGTGCAGTTAAATATATCCCTGTTGGTTTAGCTTATGCTACATGGTCAGGTACAGGAATTTTGATGGTTTCTACGCTGGGCATGTTGTTTTATGGTCAACATCCAGATACTGCGGCCATAATTGGAATGGCTGTGATTGCAAGTGGTATTGTGATCATGAATCTATTCTCCAAGATGGGCTCAGATGATCCGGAAGAAACAGAATCATCAAAAGATGAAACTGAGTCTTCATTATTATCAGCAAAAAATAAAATAGCTCATTAATTCAAAGTTAAGGGGAATATTATGTTTACTGGATTTTTATGGTTAGCGCTTTCTATTGGTTCTGAAATAACGGGCACTTCAATGATTAAAAAGACCAACAGTTTTAGCAAACTGGGGCCATCAGTGTTAGTTATTATTGCTTATTGCTTATGTTATTTCGCTTTAACTCGTGCAATGGGCTATATTCCAGTCGGTGTTGCGTATTCATTATGGTGTGGATTTGGTATTGTCGGTGTAACTTTAGTTTCTATGATTTTATATAAACAAAAACCCGATTTCCCTGCGGTATTTGCGATGGGGTTAATTATCTCTGGCGGGATCATTATGAATACATTTTCAACAATGTAATTAACAAGAAATTTTTATTTTAACCTATTTCCTGTCTTGTATTTTTTGCCCTCAATTTCTAATGAGGGCTATTTTTTGCTTATCTTCCTAGCCCGTGGTGGTCTGGCTACATAAAATGACGTTCTGGCGATAAAACGCAAAATCTGTTGTGTGTTAATTTATTACACATAAGCAATTTAATTCAGGAATAGATTTATGCAAATTATTGAATGGGATGATTTTACCCGTGTTGAAATGCGTGTAGGTACGATTATTAGTGCACAAATTAACAGTAAAGCGAAAAAGCCAGCTTATGTGATGGAAGTCGACCTAGGGGAATTGGGTATCAAGCGCTCTAGCGCACAGATCACCGTCAATTATACGCCAGAAGATTTGATTGGTAAGCAGGTATTATGCGTGTGCAATTTTGAGGTTAAACGAATCGCGGGGATTAAATCTGAAGTATTAATTACCGGAGCGCCTGATGAAACGGGGGCGATTGTTCTTGCGGAGTTTAACTTACCTTTGCCGAATGGTGCCCTTTTAGCCTAATGCTAGTTATACTTCGCGTTGTTGGTTTCACTCACTCGCCCTAGTCACATACTTTTGTATGCTTCTAGGGTCTCGTTTGCTTGCCGCCTACTGTAGTCGGTGCCATCACTGCCATTTATCAGTAAAAAGGTTATACTGCTATCATCTGTATCAGTAGGAGTGTGCCCTTTGCGATTGCCTGAGCTTCATTTTCGCCAATATTCGGACGAAGTCATTTCTCATCAACATGATGGGCAGTGGCAAGTCGTTTTGTCGTTATCTGGGCAAATGGAAATAAACATGTATCGGCAGCACTTTTTACTTAATGCAGGCAAGGGGATGGTGATCCCGCCAAGTGTTAATCACGCTTTTAGTGGGCAGGTCGGCAATCAAAATTATGTATTAGAAATGCCTGCAACAGCACAGTGGGCATTAAGTGAAAAAATGACGGAATTTACTCTGACACCTGCCGCAGTCGGTCTTTTGAATTGGTTGCAAAGTTTTCCACAAGCTCCCGAACATAATTTTACCGTTGCCCGTTTGTTATTGGCTCAGTTAAAACCTGAAAAAAAATGGATTGATGAAGTTTCTCAATGGGTGGAACTGCGTTTACATCATCCTATTAGTTGTGAAGATATGGCGACCGCTTTTTGTATGTCAGTGAGTACGCTTCAACGCAAAATAAAGGTAGAAGCACAATTAACAGCGATGCAATTTTTATTACAAAAACGTATGGAAGCGGCTGGGAGTTTATTATTAACCAACACATCAATAGAACAAATTGCATTAGCAGTGGGTTATGACTCACATTCCGCATTTAGTCACGCATTTCGCCAATTTTATGGTAAAACGCCGAATGAATATCGTTTGCAGAGTGTTAATTTAGAGTAGCTATCTATTCTAAACTTTATTATGCGATAAAAATTGGCAGCCTTGCCAGCAGCCAACTTTTATTTGATTGTCACTTAAAGCATTCGGATCCCTTCAAACGGATTCCAGTTATCCAACCCTTTGGTTTCTTTAATATAGTAGGCATAGTTAGCAATCATTGCCCACATTGCGGACATACCGACAGATACCCCTGTATAAACTGCATTTGGGATAGTTCCACCAATCATAAAATCAATAATATTCAAAGCCAGACCAACCCCAATAGTGATACCAAGCATCACTAACCCTTTTTTCCAAAGCCCTAAAATTAGGAAGTAAATAATACCGAAGAAGAAAGCAAAAATGTTCATGTTAATGAGGATACGCTCACCGAAAGAGGCGGCTTTTAACGCCGCTTTGAATTCAGGTGTATTAGGTGCGCCATGTTTGTCAAAGAAATCAAAACGTTTTTGCCATTTACTAGAATATTGTTTCTGTTCCATCTTTATCCCTTGTCTATTAATAATAAAGTCGAGGTTGATAATACTAAGATGCTCGCATAAATATAGGGGGAAATAGTCTTAATATGATTATTGCGGAGCTTTCTTAAAAAAGTGTTAAGAAACTATAGAAAATGGCAAATTACTCGTATATTTACTCACTTACTATTTGACATAAGTTTATTTGCTATTTGGTTTATTATTTATTTGCTTAGAAATTGGATCTGCATAGTTGCCATGTAAAAAATCGGTATTGATATTGGCTTGCTTGAGCTTTAATTCAAGCAAAGCCAGCTGCTTACTCATTGATGTATAATTTGGGTCATTCACTGATAGGCTTTGTATCATGTGGCTAAGTGTCAGTACATCTTTTCTTTGCTGTAATTCTGCAGGTAAATAACCTGAGTTTTTCAATATCCGATACCCAGCCCTGAGCTCAGGCGGAACCAGACTATCATCTTCAAGCTGCAAAGCTTTTCCTTCCCCAGCTAAATTTGAAAGTTCACCTCTGCTTAGTGATTCTTGAATGTGGCGTTCAGCCCAAAGGTCGATAACTGACATAATAGAGGCTCCATGAGTTGTTTTTTTACTATTATAACCTTCCATATCAATATAAATAAATTGGCAGATTATTCTTTATTAGGTTTGTTATTCCGAATTATAAGCAAGGTTTTATCGAGTGTTAATAAATAAGGGTTTTACAATTTATATAAAATAAAACTGCTAAAAAATGATATTTAATTAGTGATAAATGACGAAAAAAAGCCATAGATAATATAAAAATTGTTATGTTGACCACACTTATCAAAATTAATTTACCAGAATTATTTTGGTTGTAATTACCCACTTTAACTAAATTAATAATATTAATAGCTAATAAAAATGAGTTGGTCCTAATTATGTTGAATTTTATATCTGATTTGCATGAATTTTGTTGATTTAGAGTTATCTATTTGTAAATAGCAAAAAGTAAAAACATTGTGTAATGTCCGTTTTTCTTGTTTATAAGGAGAAAATATGGAACAAAAAAAGCAAGAGGGAAGCCGTTTTTTAAGAACGGTTGAGTGGTTAGGTAATGCTCTACCACATCCTGTTATTTTATTTATTATTTTAATTGCGATTTTATTAGTTTCCTCAGCAATTGGTCAGTACTTCGGTGTCAGCGTGCCAGACCCTCGTCCCGAAGGTGCAAAAGGGCGCGCAGAAGATGGTATTATTCATATTGTGAGTTTATTGGATGCCGAAGGGATCCGAAAAATTATTGCGAATGTCGTCACCAATTTTACAGGCTTCGCACCGTTAGGAACGGTACTCGTCGCATTATTAGGGGTGGGGATTGCTGAACGAGCAGGTTTACTTTCCGCAGCCATGCGTTTGGTGGTCACCAAAGCCCCTCGAAAATTAACCACAATGGCGATCGTGTTTGCTGGGATCATGTCAAATACCGCGGCAGAGTTAGGTTATGTGGTACTTATTCCGCTCGCAGCTATCATTTTTCATTCATTAGGTCGTCACCCTTTAGCCGGCCTTGCTGCGGCATTTGCTGGTGTTTCTGGAGGTTATTCAGCAAACTTATTATTAGGCACGGTTGACCCGTTATTGTCAGGTATCACTCAACAAGCCGCACAAATCATTGATCCAACTTATATCGTGGGCGCAGAAGCAAACTGGTACTTTATGTTTGCCAGTACGTTTTTAATCACTATTTTAGGTTATTTGATCACTGAAAAAATTGTTGAGCCACAGCTTGGCCCATACACCGGCGGTGCAGTAGATGATGATGAAAATAGCCTCTATGCCTCGGCAAATGTCACTCCGTTAGAGAAAAAAGCCTTATTTTGGGCATCTGTGACTTTTTGGGGATTGGCAGCACTTTTGGCATTAATGGTAGTACCAGAAAATGGAATATTACGTAACCAAGACACTGGGTTAGTGAGTAACTCGCCGTTCTTAAAAGGGATAGTGGTCTTTATTTTTGTCTTCTTTGCTGTCCCCGGTATTGTGTATGGCTATATTGCTAAAACCATGCGCTCTGATAAGGATATCGTGGATGCAATGGCTGGTGCGATGAGCACGCTTGGCTTATATTTGGTTATTATTTTCTTTGCTGCGCAATTTGTTGCTTTCTTTAGTTGGACAAACATCGGGCAAGTTATTGCGGTTAAAGGTGCCAACTTCTTAAATAGTATTGACCTTCATGGTGGTGTACTGTTTATTGGCTTTATTCTTATCTGCGCATTCATTAACTTAATGATTGGCTCTGCATCCGCACAATGGGCTGTCACTGCACCTATCTTCGTACCTATGTTGATGTTGGCGGGCTACGCGCCAGAAACTATCCAAGCCGCGTATCGTATCGGCGACTCGGTCACGAATATTATTACGCCGATGATGAGTTACTTTGGTTTAATTATGGCGATTGTTGTGAAATATAAGAAGGATGCAGGAATAGGAACATTAGTTTCAATGATGTTGCCATATTCAATCATTTTCCTGATCGGCTGGTCATTGTTCTTTATTGTCTGGGTATTTGTGTTGGGCATCCCTGTCGGTCCTGGCTCACCAATTTATTTCACGCCGGGAAGTTAAGTACAGTTTATTTTCTTTATATAAAACTAAAAAAGCTGCTTATTAAGGCAGCTTTTTTATGATTAAAATAAAATGTCAATATCTCATTGTATTAATTGGTTTTTTATTTTTATTTTTACATAAAAAAGAGAATGAACGAGATTCTTTTTGAGTAAATAGCTTAAATTAAATTATAAAAGAGGATGTATTGAAATATTTACTCATAGTTTAGTTTATTGATTTATAAAAGGTTTACTTATATTAGGATGGATTGATACTTTATTTTTTATTGAATTGGTAACAGAATCTTGAATGGATGTAAATAAATGTCTCTATAAGTGCATTTTTAGAGTATTTATGATGTTTTAATTTGCATTTTTCCTTTTTTCAATTTAAATCCTTTATTTTTTGTTTATTTCTAAATTTAATGCTTATTATTTATTATATGGCAGATTTTTATTCTGATTTGTTCGTGTTTTTTTATATGACCATCAGGATTTTAACTTTAAATGACAAGAGGGGTGATGTGTTATTTATTAAATTTCAATTAGTTATGATTTTTATGTTTAGTTACACTCTACAGCTTAAATACACAGTTCAGTTGTATTATTTAACTCGAATGCTGAGTATTATTCATCTCGTTCAGAAATTAAATAAACCCCTAGAAATTAAATAAATTCCTAGAAATTAATTATTAACTAATAAGGTATGCAAGATGAATAAAACATTAATCGCAGTTTTCTTGGCACTAACAACAACTTCTATTTCTGCAATGGCTGCGGATGCTGGTTCAGGTAAAATTACATTTAAAGGTACAGTTAATAGTGGTGCATGTACTATCGCACCTTCAGATATAAATAAAGAAGTTCAATTAGGTAGTATTTCAGCTGCAAACTTAGGAGCTGCAGGTAAAACAGGTCCACTAAATGCTTTTGAATTAAAATTACAAGATTGCCAGTTAGATTCAGGTACACCAGGAACACCTTATTCTAAAGTTAAAATTGCATTTAATGGACAACCAGATGCAACTAAATCAACTTTATGGGCAAATACAGGTAGTGCAGATAATATTGCCGTAGCATTCTTTAATAATGATGGAAAAGCAATCAAACCTGGTGATGTTTTAGAGCAAAAATTAAAAGAAGCAGAAACAACAATTATTTTATCTGCCCAAGTAGAATCAACAGGTGCAGCGACAGCAGGTAGTATTAATTCTGTTGCGAACTATGTATTAAGCTACGAGTAATATCATCTTTATTTACTTGCCAATTGCTTTACGCCTTTTTGGCGTAAAGCCTTTTCTCTGCATTTTTTAATTAAAAGAGTGAAATCATGTATTTTAAGAAAAAAAATATTTGTTATATCATTTCACTTCTTGTATGTGGTGGATATTCTAATGCAGAAACATTTAATATAAATGCACTAAATTTATCTGTCGATGATAATATTGACTTAAGCTATTTTGAAAAAAATAACTTTAGTGAAGGTTTGTATGAGACAGATATTGTTTTAAATGGAAAAAGAATTTTACGTGGCGAGAAAATTAAATTTATTAGCCATGATGGAATAATTGAACCTTGTATTACAGAGAGTGTTATTAAACGCTTTCCATTAACTGAAGATGCAAAAGAAATATTACTATCTTCGGAAGAAGACCATTGTATCAATATTAGTGCGTTGGATAAAAATGTCACTGTCGATTTTAATGACAGCGATCAAATTTTGACAATCTCTATTCCACAAAAATACCTTGCAGCGATGTATTCATCTTGGGTTAGTCCTGAGTTACGTGACTACGGTATTGCTGGTTTAATTTTAGATTATACGGTTAGTGATAATAATTTTTACCGAAAAGGTTCTGGTAATCGTAATAACCTCAGCGCATTTGGTAATGTGGGTGCTAACCTTGCTGAGTGGCGTTTACGTGCGAATTATCAATATGAAAATAAGCTCGTTAACAGCAGTAATGATAAAAAAAGCCGCTTTGAATGGGACCAAATTTATGCATTCAGAGATATGGCGAGTTTATCGGCAAAATTATTTGTCGGCGAGATTTATATTAAATCTGATTTGTTTGATAGTGTACGCTTTAAAGGGATCAGTGTCTTTACTGACGAAAGTATGATGCCTCCTAACCTTAGAGGGTATGCACCGCAAATCACTGGTGTTGCTGCATCGAATGCGACCGTGACTTTATCTCAAAATGGGCGAATTATTAGCCAAATCAAAGTACCCGCAGGGCCTTTTGTTATTAAAGATTTGAGCCAGTCTGTGATGGGTACAATTGATGTTACTGTGACCGAAGATAATGGTAAAGAAACTACGTTCCAATACACTACCACGAATATTCCATTTTTGACCCGTAAAGGCCAAGTGCGCTATACCATGAATTTAGGGCAACTTTCGCCAGAAAATAATGAAAATATCGATAAGAATTTTATAACAGTTGAAAATTCTATCGGGATTCTTAATAACACTTCAGTGTTTGGGGGCCTGGTTGCTACATCAAATAATCAATATCGTGCAATCAACCTTGGTGTTGGCCAAAACTTAGGTTTCTTAGGTGCTCTTTCTGTTGATGTAACCCAATCATATGCCGATGTGGGTACAAGAGAAACAGGAAAGAGCTATCGTATTAATTACGCTAAAAATTTACCGAGTATTGATGGGCAATTAACTTTAACTGGTTACCGCTTTGCTGACCGTACGTTTAATTCATTATCTAATTTTGTTGAAAAGAATTTTAGTGATAAATCGCAAGGTGAATTGGATAAAGATAAACATGTATTTTCACTGTCATATGCACAGCAATTACATTTTATGAATGCAAGTGCGAATATCACTGCATCACGTAAAACTTATTGGAATGGCAAACAAAACAACTATTTTAGTATTGGATTAAATAAATTTTTTGATGAAGGATTTATGAAAGGGGGGAACGTTTCTTTATCTTTAAATCAATCGCGTAACTCCCTTGATAAAACGGATAATCAAATTTATTTATCGGTAAGTCGGCCATTACAGACTGAAAGCCAAAATGCCTCAATTTCTTACTTTGCTTCTTATAGTGATCAAGATAAGCGCTATACTAATAATGTCAACTACAGTAATTATGTGAATAAAGATACAAACTATAACCTGACAGCATCAACTCAAGACGGTTTATCTCAAGGAAGTGTGAATGCGTTTATTTCACACAGTGGTGATACAGGGCAGTTGCAAATGAGCGGGGCATTATCGGACTCAATGAATTCAGCGAGTATTATGGTGAGTGGTTCAATTACAGCGACACAACATGGTATTTCAGCGCATCGATTAACGTATCGTGACCAATCTCGCTTAGTGGTTGATGTCCCTAAAGCGAAAGGTGTCATCATTGAAAATAGCCATGCTATCACCAACGGCCTTGGGTTAGCGACCATCAGTAATGTACCGACTTATTACAATATGGAATACAAAGTGGATGTCAACAACTTACCAGATACTGTTAACGTTGAGGATAACGTTTTAGAAACGGCATTAACGGATGGCGCTATTGGTTATATCAAAATGGATGCTGACATCGGCAAATCATTAATTTCACGCATTAAATTGGTGAATGGCCAATACCCACCACTGGGTGCAGTGGTGACAAATACCTCGAATAATAAAGTTTCTGGGATCATTGCAGAATCCGGTATTGTTTACTTAACAGGGTTAAATATGGGCGACCAGTTAAGTATCAGTTGGGGAGAAGGAAAGTCATGCAACTTCTCTGCCGACAGTATTCTGGTAAAAAGCAGTGATGCCATCATGTGCAATCAGTAAAATAACGAAAAAATGGGTGAAAAATGACATTCTTTAAAAAGGTAATTTCGGTTGTTTTATTATCTGGCGTAATGACGCAAGCCCAAGCAGTATTAGGGCTTGACCGGACTCGTATTATTTTGAATCAAGCGGATGGCGGTACGAGTGTAGTCGTTGATAACCAAGATAAAACATCATCATTTTTAGCACAGACATGGATAGAAACCGCCAAAGGCGATAAATTAACAAACTCTTTAGTGGCACTTCCCTTTTTACAGAAAATAGGGCCGCTACAGAAAAAACAAATTAAAATTACGCATATGGAAGGGCTGAATACCTTACCGCAAGATAGAGAAAGTTTATTATATTTCAATGTTCTTGGGATCCCACCGCAAGGCAAAGAAGCGAATGTGGTGCAGTTTACCATCCAATCACGGTTGAAACTGTTCTATCGCCCAAAGGGAATTAATTACCCATTGTCTGCGGATAAAGATTTTCAACAGGATCTTAAGGTCGCTAAGCAAGGTGGAAGTTTAAAATTAACTAACCCAACACCATTTAATATTATTGTTACGAATATTAATGTGGATAGAAGCAAGGATAACCAATTTCCAGAAACTGTCGTTGCACCTTTCAGTGATGCTGTTGTCACATTAAAAAATCCATCTTGGAACAGTTTTGAGGTTGCTTATATTGATGACTTTGGTGGGTTAAAGTTTAATAAATACCAATGTGATTCATCACAGTCTTGCCAGTTATTGCCACAGGCGAAAAAATAAATGAAAAGCTTTAATCATACAAAAAAAGATCACAAGAAAAGACTGATTAAAGGCATATTAGGGTCTTTATTATTACTCTCAGGAGCGTCGTCTTATGCGGGGGTAAATTGTAAACCTGGCAGTGGGAATGCCTGGTTTCCTCTACCTTTGATATCGATTGATATGAATACAACTCCTGGTCCTATTCCTATAGGCACTGAGTTAGGCAGTGGACGCTCGATGATGGCATGGGAATGTAATTTTTCGGGGTCTGTAGCGGATAGAACGATTTGGTTTTATAACCAAACGCCAGCCCAGACTAAGGCATATCTCTTATCTAGTGGTATTCAGGTTTATCAACATTCTTATAGCCTTAGCAAGGTTGTTGAGATTACGGCACCGAACACACCGCGTTTAGAAGTAGGTTCTTGGGGGGTAGGTACACAAAATATTGGGTTATGGCATGTGTTTACGCTAAAAAGAGGATATGGTGAGCTAAAATCTTTTGATACAGGAAATTTTGTTGTTGGTTATCATACAGATGGAGTAGGGCAACGTATAGGAGACTTATATACTATCCGTCTAGTTGGGAAGTTGGTTAACTATTGTCCCACTCCGATAGTAACAATGAGCGATAAAGTCGTTGATTTTAAAGAGCTTACTCCTGAGCAATTCAATAATGGTAAAACGGTTAAAGAGAATTTTAATATCACGTTAACGCCTATTTCTACTTGTGAAGCGGCACTTGAAGTTAGCGTGGCTTTTCAAAGTAACAGTGGTGTTGTGAATAAAAAATATTTGATGTTTGACAATGGGTTACAAATTGCAATTACGGATAAAAATTTAGGACAGGAAATCAACTTTGACCAGTATTACTATAAAGGTCAAATTTCTCAGCAACGACCTGGAAGCTACCAATATACTGCTGAATTATCGAATAAAAGTAATGATCCAATTAAATCAGGGCAATTTAGTAATACTGTAAATGTATTATTTTCATACCGTTAACGTTACCTCATCTTATTTCATGAAAGCCCATCATATTGAATATGATGGGCTTTTTTGTTTTCATAGTTTCAATCAATTTAGCCATTTATAGCTTTAAGTCTTATTATTTTATAGATGTATGTTTCACTCTATCTTGGGGATATAAAATGCCATCAAAAAGAAAATGTTAACGTTTGGTTAATCGATAACATTTCACATTGAAGATTTGTTAGATAAAAAAACTGTATTTTTAGGATATGTGAGATAAGTAACCATATTTGATGATGGCATTTACCCGAAAAATGATGAGTTCGCTAGACAATGTTTCATACACCTTACTTATATTAAGGGTAAATCATATATTAATAGTCAAAAATCAGATATTTTAATAAATAAAATTAATGTTTTGTTTTATTTATTACTCGTATGTGAATTTGTTATTTTTATTTTATTTAATTAGTATTGCTCGCAGTTAGTTATTCTTATGTTATTCAGTATCTACTTTGTATTATTCAGAAAGGAAATAAAAATGGCAGCTAGATATCCTATTGCCAAAATAGTAGGGAGCAGAATAAAGAAGCTTAGAAGGGAGTATGGACTAACGGGAACTGAAGTGGCAATGGCTTTGAATGTTAGTCAACAACAGTTTTCTCGCTATGAACGAGGTATTAATAGAATAGATATCGATTCATTAGTTATGATTGCAGACTTCCTTAAAGTCAGTGTTCATTATTTCCTTGAAGATATAGATTTAGAACAATCAAAAAATTGGACCTCTGAATACAATTCATTATTAAGTCATGGTTTTTATTCAAAAAATAAAAAAAATGAAGATTAGTATTTGTTTTAAGGATCTCCTTATATTTACGGTTCATGTTAGTGGTTATATTACTTCACATGTTATCGGACATCTCAAGTCATTAAAATAATGATACGAATAAAGTTAACTGAATTCTAGTTATATCAATAATACGATTGGTATGACTGTGTACCAACTAAGGTATTGCCTTAGTATATATTAATAATATCATGAAATAAGGGTTTAAAATGAAAAAGACGCTATTAGCATCTTCAATTATCGCATTAACATTCACTGCTGCATCAACTTCATTCGCTGCGGATGTAGGAAGTGGTACTATTGAATTTAATGGTACAGTGAATACGGGTGCTTGTACTATTGCTCCTTCTTCTGTTAACAAAGAAGTTCAATTAGGTTCTGTTCCAGCGGCATCATTACAAACAGCTGGTTCACAAGGTCCAAATGTTGATTTTACATTAGAATTAACGGATTGTATTTTGGACCCTACTGCAAGTGGTACTGATTATTCTAAAGTAACAGTTAAATTCACTGGCCAAATGGATGCAGCAGGCACCTTATGGGCAAGTACTGGTACTGCTACCAATGTTGGTGTGTTATTCCAAAATGCAAGTGGAACAAATTTAAAAACAAATGATACTGTTGAGCAAAGCTTAAATGCAGGAACAAATGTTATTAATTTATCTGCTCGTATGCAGGCATTAGGTGCAGCTACAGCCGGTTCTGTTAAATCTACAGTCGCTTACGTTTTAGATTACCAATAAGTATTAATATAAAAATATTAAAAAAATAATAAATCTTATATTTGCTGATTATGCTGTGTATAGCAATTGCTTCACAGCATTTTCAGTTATATGAGTTCATTCAATAAATCCATTATAGAATATTGCGGCTAATGAAAAAGAACAATTTTAATAAAAACATAGTGACTAGTTTAGTATCTAGTTTATTGTTTTACACTTACTATGTTAATGCGGATTCTGTTCAATTTAATGAAGACGCATTATCTATTTTGGGTAATACTAATATCGATTTAAGTGCATTTGAGAAAAATAAAATTAGTGAAGGTTCTTATTTTTCTAATGTATCGGTAAATGGTCGAAGAATTAATTATTTTGATCAAATAAATTTTTTAAGAAAAGATGAAAATATACAACCTTGTATTTCTAGAAGCTTAGTAGAAGTTATTGGGTTAAAAGAAGAGTTTATTAAAGAAGTGCCTACATGGGAAAATGGTCAGTGTTATGACCTTGCATCACAGGATAAAAACATTCAGGCTAGATTCGATGATGAAAAGCAAGAGCTAATGCTTTCAATACCTCAAGCTTACTTTCAGTATTCTGATGACAATTGGGTTCCGCCTATGCAACGGGAAGTTGGGGTTAATGCGCTCGTCTTGGATTACAACCTTGTTGAAAACTATATTAAATATAAGAATACTCGAGACATTAATAATTTTAGCTCATTCGGTTCTGTTGGTGCGAATGTAGGGCGTTGGCGTGTCCGTAGTAATTATCAATACCAAAAAGACTTTAATGATAATAAAAATGATAATTTTAAATGGGTACAAACTTATTTATTTACAGATTTACCTAGTTTATCTGCAAAATTTTTTGCGGGTAAATATTATACAGTAAGTAATGTATTTGATTCTGTACGTTTTAACGGTGTTAGTGTCTTTACTGATGAGAACATGTTACCAGCTTCTCTAAGAGGCTATGCACCGAGTGTTACTGGAACCGCGACAAGTAATGCGACGGTTACTATATCGCAAAATGGACGTATTTTGAATCAAATGAAAGTGGCACCAGGGCCTTTTTCAATTGATAATTTAAGTTCCTCTTTATCGGGGGCTCTTGATGTTAAAATTACAGAGGAAGACGGCTCTATACGTGAGTACCAAGTATCCTCGACTAATATTCCATTTTTAACACGCCCAGGCATGGTGCAATATAAACTAAATGCAGGTCGGTTAGACCCAATGGGATATAAAAACATTAATGATGATTTTATATCAACTGAAGCCTCTTGGGGGATCCTCAACAATTTGTCTATTTTTGGTGGTGTTTTCGCAACCTCTAATGATGAATACCATGCCTATAATGCGGGTGTTGGGGTAAATATGGAACGCTTTGGTGCAATATCTTTTGATATTACACAGTCGAGAAACCAACTACAGGATGTCGCTTTACATACTGGTGAAAGTTACCGTATTAATTATGCAAAACGTTTTTCAAATTCGAGTAGACTGGATTTAACAGGGTATCAGTTTTCTAACGAAGGCTTTATGTCAGTGAATGACTATATTAGCTTAAAAGAAACTCCGTTAACGCCACATTATCGGCAGAAAAATGTATTTACGACTTCTTTTACACAACAACTCCCTGATTTACAGGCTGATATAAGTTTAAGTTACTCTCGGGAAAGTTATTGGAAAGAATCAAAAAATAACAATACTCTTAATTTATCATTTAATAAAACAATAAACACAAGTTTTATAAATAATGCGATTTTATCATTATCAATTGGTGAAAGTAGCTACGTAAAAGGTAAACGCTCTAAGCAAGCATACCTTTCGTTAAGCGTCCCATTTGGTGGTGAAAGAAATTCACGGATTCAATATTTTAGTTCTTATAATGATATTGATAAGAAATATAATAGTAATATTAATTACAACTCTAAAATTAATGATAATAACATTAGTTTAGGTTTATCAAGTAAAGACTTTTTTGAAAATGCGGCAATGAACGCATCCGTTTATCGTGACACGCAATATGGTACTGCACAACTAACGGGGTCGTATGGTGAAGACTACCATACATTAAGTGGTTCTCTAGACGGCTCTTTGACCATTACCAGCCAAGGGCCAGTCTTACACCGACGAGTTTATGATAACCAAGCTCGTATGGTTATTGATACAGATAAGGCGAAAGGGGTATCAATTAATAAAAATGAATCAGTCACGAATGGGTTTGGTTTAGCCGCAATTAGTAATGTTCCAACCTATTATAGGTCGACCCAGTATGTTGATCTTAATAATGTACCAGACAATGTCAGCATTGATGACAGTGTGATTGAATCAAATTTAACTGATGGTGCGGTTGGTTATTCAAAACTCAATACATTAGTGGGTGAAAAAGCGTTAGTCACAATTAAATTCCCTGACGGCAGTACGCCTCCATTTGGTGCTTTAGTTTATGGCTCCGATAATAAAAATGTATTGGGAATGATTGCAGAGGAAGGGCAAGTTTATTTAACGGGCTTCCAGCCAGATCAACAATTAATAGTTAAATGGAGTGGTGACCAGTCATGCAGAATTATACTAGGTAAACAAAGTCATTTAACCAGTAAAAACATAACCTGTAATAAAGAATAGAAAATTATGAAAAAACTTAAATTAATAATGAGTGCTTTAATTTTAATTAGCACATACACACATGCATCAATTTCTGTTGACCGTACTCGCGTTATTTATGATGAAGCAAGTAAAGGTGTTAGCGTTGTGATTGAAAATATTGATAAAAAAGATCCTTATTTAGTTCAATCATGGATCGAGAATGAAAATGGCGAAAAAATTTCAGAACCACTGATTGCTTTGCCTTTATTACAACGTGTTGAAGCGAATCAAAAGAAGCAAGTTAGAATTAGTTTATCAAAAAATGATGTGAAAATACCGAACAACCAAGAGTCATTATTTTACTTTAATGTCTTGGGCATTCCACCGAAAACTAAGTTAGAAAATGCAGTTGAAATTGTCATTCAATCACGTTTTAAATTATTTTATCGTCCGAGTGAATTGAAAAAATACCCTAATAATGATTGGCAAAAAGAGTTGAAAGTGGAGAAAGTGGGAAAGTCATTAAAATTAACTAACCCGACTCCCTATCACATTGTTGTGATTAATGTTAATGATAATGAATCTAAAGTTCCTGATTTTAAAGAAATTGTCGTGAAGCCAAATAGCAATGCAACATATTTACTATCAGATAAACAAGTGAAATCACCAAAAATGATTGTGACTTATATTGATGATTATGGAACACCAAACTTATTGAAATATACATGTAATACAACTTGTTCCTTGTCAAATGAAAAGGATAAGAGGTAAGTTATGTTAATTTTGAAAAAAATAAATGCATTCGCTATATTATTTTTATTTTTGCTAAGTTTTCAATCAGTAGCTGCTGTTAATAATTGTGTACCGAGTTCCGGAGCTACATCTATAGAACAAGAATTAACCTTTGATATTACAAATAGTAGTACTTCAATTGCAAATGGTACCTTATTGACATCAGCAATGAGCTCATATGTATCAGTGAGATGTGAGTTTACTGGTTCATCAAGCACAGCTAATGCAGTTTACTTTAAGAATACAATGCCAAGTGCAATTAAAACATTGTTGATTAATAGTGGTGTCAGTGTGACACAACAAAATGCAATTTCATCTCCTAATCCAGTAACGATAACCAACCCAACTGTTCCGAATATTTATTTAGGGTATTGGAGTCAACCAGAGACAGGAATTACACGTAATATTGCTTTTATGTATAACTTCTATGTTTACAAGGGGGCTAATGCTCTTAAACCTTTTGATACTGGGTTATTTTTATTAGGAACTCATGTGGATTATTTAGGTAAGGATTTAGGCGGACCAACTTATGTGCGAATTAAAGGTAACTTAACCTTACTCTGCCCTGCGCCAGCGGTGAATATCACAGCTTCTAATGGGGGAAGTGTAAACTTTGATACGATTTCACCTAAACAAATGAATGCGGGAGATGTGGTTAGCCGAACTTTTAATTTAGGTATGTCAGTGCCACAAGACTGCGAAACAGGACTGAATATATCAGTTCGTTTTGAACCCAATAATAATACGGTGCTAGGCGGAAAATATCTTGATATGGGTAATGGATTACAAACGCTATTAACCCGTAATTCAACTGATATTAACTATAATGAAAGTTACAGTATTGGTGAAATCATGCCACAATCACCGATTAGTGTCCCTTTTACTGCGACATTAAGCAAGATTGCAGGCAGCACCATCGCTTCAGGTCCGTTTTCTAAAACAGTTCGAGTTGTTGTTTCATATTAAGAGTGTTAATTGACATTTTTTTATGGTGTTATATTGAATATACATATTCTGATGCTGAGTATCATTAAATGAAAAAACTCAAATTAGTATTAGTTGATGATCATCCCATTGTGCTTTCAGGTTTGAAAGATACACTTTCTCAATCAATGAATTTAGAAATTTTAGGTGCCTACACTCAGGATGCTGAACTATTTTCTTTCTTGAAAAAAAATGAGGTTGATGTGATCGTAACTGATTATATGATGCCTAATAATACCCAATCTAGCGATGGCCAGAATTATATTCAATTTTTACGTCGTCAATACCCAAATATTGCTGTGATTGTATTAACGATGGTTTCTAACCCAATGATTATACAAATGTTATATGATTCGGGGGTGAGCGCGGTGGTGTCAAAAGAGGCACCATTAAGCGACCTGATGAAGGCTATCACATTAGCGGGGCAAGGCCGCCAATATCGTGTTCCTGTTGCAGATATGACAACGACATTAAAAAGCCGTAATGCGGTAACATTAAATGATAGGGTAAAGACATTATCACCTCGTGAACTTGAGGTATTGCGCCTTTTTGTTCAAGGAAAACCTATTGTTGATATTGCAAAGCAATTAAACCGCAGTGATAAAACTATCAGCTTACAGAAAAATGCAGCAATGCGTAAATTGGGTGTTGATAATAATCAAGCGTTAATCAGTTATTGCCTTACACACCATTTATTTGACTGATTTTTTTTATCCAATTAGCTAATTGATTGCAGATATTCTGGTTAACCTGAGTATCAATGTGTGTTGATGCCTGTGAATCTAATGATGCCTCAAACTCCCGAAGCTCATTAGCTAATTCACGTTGTTCAACACTAATTAATGCGCCACGGATACGGTGGGATAACTGCTTTATTTCATCAGTATTATTATCTTCGACAGCTCGGCAAAATTGAGCAATATCGGTAATAAAATGATGAATAATTTTTTCTCTATCCTCTCCATTTAGTGGGTTAATCATTTTTAGGGAGGCCGTTTCTAAAGTTGAGGAGGAGTAAATCGGGAATAAACGGTTGAATAATTGAATTAAGGTTTCTAGCTCTATAGGTTTTACAAGCCATGAATCCATTCCAGATTCTAGGCATCGCTCTTCTTCTTCTTTTAATCCATTCGCAGTAACACCAATAATCGGACATGTTTCACCTTCACTGCGTAGCTGTTGTGCGAGTTCATAACCATTACGATAGGGCATATTAACGTCTGTAAGAATGATATCGACAATTTCGTTATCCCAAATTACCAACGCTTCTTCACCATCATTGGCAATAAATACCTTACAACCGAGTAATTCAAGCTGCTCTTGTAGAACAACTTGGTTAATGGGGTTATCTTCAGCAATTAAAACGCGAAGCGGATATTTATGCATATGAGTTTGTATACGAGATGTTGGACAAATAAGGGGTAACTGTTCTTTATTATTTTGTAGTAAGAATAACTGCTGATTTAATTCGGATAGTCGAAAATTCATCTCAGGGCTTACCCATTGTTGTCCATCCCAATGCGTCGGCAGAGGAAACGATGGAATTAAGATGCCGACAGCAATAACGGATGAGGTATCTATGGGGAGGCTATTTTCTGTGAAATAAACATTAGCTCCCCAACGTTTTAGCCATTGTGTTATATTTTCAGTCAATAATGGGTTTGGGGTTTGTAACCAAATATTGGTATTTTTTAGTGGTAACCAATGTGGTTGCTGTATATCGAGCGCTAAAGGTAGTGTCACGAGAAACGAGCTACCAACCCCAGTTTCACTTTGTAAGCTTATTTGCCCATCCATCAATTTAATAAGTTTAGAGCAAATAAATAGGCCTAAGCCAGTACCGCCATAGGCATGAATTTCTGAATGAGCTTGATAAAATGGCTCAAATAATTTTATTTGTTGTTCAGGACTAATTCCAACACCGGTATCACTGACACGTATTAATATATTATTATTACTTCTTTTAAGTTCAATAGTAACCGTACCCCTGTGGGTAAATTTAATTGCATTACTGAGTAAATTACCTAAGATTTGTTGCAGTCGAGCAGAGTCACCAATTCTATTTGCTTGTACACTTGGGTCAATAATAGCAAATAGGAGTAACCCTTTTTGCTGAGCAATACCTTGATATAATTGAACAGTTTGTTGTACTAATTCTAATAAATCAAATGGCTGATTATGGATTTGAATTTGATTAGCTTCTATTTTGCTAATATCTAAAATATCGCCAATTAATTGCATAAGTAATTGGGACGTTGTTGATATTCTCTCAATAAAATGAGCTTGTTGAGGTGAAAGAGAGGTATTTGCGAGTAATTCTAACGTGCCGATTAGGCCATAAAGTGGGGTTCGTATTTCATGGCTCATTGTTGCTAAAAATGTCGATTTAGCTCGGTTAGCTTCTTCTGCAAGCCGTTTAGCATCATCAAGTTGTTTTTCAGTTTCTGCTTGGATGGTAATATCAGTAAATGCGCATAAAATAACAGGACGCTGTTGGTAATAAGTTGCTGTACTCACAACATAGAGGACATGCTCCCCTGATTTTAAAGTTGTTTTAACGTGTTCTGTGTCAGAAAGAACCTTGGTGAGTAATTCATTATATTCATTTGAGTCGCGGGGGGGCGCTGTATTGGTTATTTTTAGCCAGTAACGAGCTAACTCATTCGCGAAGCGTAACTGCTGGGTTTCTTTATCTATTACACATAATCCGATAGGTGTTGTTGCGATAAGTGCTTGGTTAAATGCTTCATTTTCTAAGATGGCTTGTTGGGAGTCTATTGCGGGTTGTAATATTTTTCGTTGGTACCAGCGGTGGTATCCCCATCCACAAAATAAACTAAAGAAAAGTGCAATAACTAAGCTGATAGGAAACCACAGGTTGTCTTCAAAAAAAGCAGCATAACTAATTCTATAATATCCCGTCCATTCGTCAGTTTTAGATGAAAGCTTAAGAACTAGGCCATCTTTGGTATAAAAAATACCTTCTAATGCTTCTTCCTCAGGTGCTTGGGTTGTTCCAAGTAACTGACCATATTTTGTATGAATTAGCCAAAATTGATGGGTGAGTGTGGGATTTAACATTCGTTCCAGCACACTTAACCTAGCTTGGCTTAACATACTGACCGCATAAATATTTTTAGGGGAAATATGAGCATTTTGCCATAAATGTTCATCAAAACCGGCTGGAATAATCCCGATGAGAATATTATCAAAAGGCACTGGACGTAGCCAAATAATTTGTTTTAAGTCAGCCGGTTGCGATTCTGAAAACTGAGCATGGATAGCAGGTAAATTTTTCCTGACGTTATCAATAACGGAATAATATAAATTTGGAGATATGGATTCATTTCCTAACACAGTGCCAACAGAAGGCACACTAATACTAATTTGGTCGTGCTCATTGACAAAAAATACAGCCGCGGCTGGGAAATAGGATCCCCCCCAAAACGTGGAATAATAATCAGCTAAATAAGCCCCCAGAGAAAATAATATGCTGGGCACTTTGGTGCATTCTAAACTTTTATCACAAGCTAGCGTGAATGGCATTGCGACTAAAGACTCTTTGCCTTCGAGTAGGTGTAATGATAGTTTGGTTGGTAGTGATTGCTCTTGTATTGCATAAGTTCGGCTTTCAACTAGCTCTGATAGGTCTTGGTTTTGCTTATTTAGCGATCTTAAAAATTTCTCTTGCTCATTGATATAACCTATTAGTGACCTAAAATCGACTTCTAACCGCTTAGTTTCTTGTTGGACAATGCGTTCTGCGCTCCAAAATAATGTTGCTATTAGGATAAACAACAGAGGGAAGGCGACAGTGAGTATGCTGTTCGTGCGTCCTGATGTGCGAGTTATCCTTGAAAATGCAGTCGGAGAAGGGGTAGGCATAGTGCTGTTCTCATCGATTATAGGCAAACTCCATAATTTTCATAATAATATAAAATAAACAAATTAAACAATATTTCTTTATGCCAAAGGTTAGACAATTGCTGAATTGTAATAGTCTTTCAAATCATCTAATTCCCAACCAAAACCATTTAAATTAGTGATATGGTGTGAAAGTTTAGGATGATGGCTAACGATATAGAATAGCCTATGGTAAAAATCTGGAAAGTTAATACCGAGTATAAGAATAAATTTAAATAATACATCTACGGTTAATGCATTCTCACCTCGTTCATAACGAGATAATTGCTGTTGGCTAATACCTAGCTCTTTCGCAATCCTCTCACCGCTAATACCTAACTCTTGTCGGTATTCTTGTAAGCATTTACCAACTAGCTGGCTGATATAATAAGTTGTATCTTTTTTCTTTTTCATGTGGAAACTTGACCCTAGTATCATTGATTCATAAAACTATTTTTATCTTTAAGAGTAAATTATGGCAAAAATAAAATTTTAGAATATAAGGTATTCCTTAATTAAAAATAATATTAAGTCATTTATTTCAGGTTCATATGCAGAGTCTTATTTTAAACATTATAGTTATTTTCTTTTTATTTTAGAGAACTATTTTTGTTGCTTAACAGTATGTTAAGCATTGATTGTGAATTGCTCGGTAAGGTTTAGTTGGCTTTATTGTATTAAGGCTTGGTTACATTCTCATTACAAATTATTATTATTTATTGTTTAATATTGTATTTGATTATTTTTTTAGCTCAATAGATGGGAATAAAAAATGATATTATGGTTTTTTAGTGGTTTATTTGAATAATTATTAATATAAAAACTTATTTTTAGGTTCTTAAATGAGACAACAGGCCAGTAAATACACGTAATAAGAGTGAGTGAGAGCCGTTTAATGGATAAATTGAGAAAAGGGTGAGAATAATAATCTAGTTATAAACCTTAGCGTTTGGCTTTTTCTAGTTACATTCTAATTATTTGGTATAAGTCAAGTCAATGAACTTTGGCTTATGGTTATTTTTATATCTATATTCTGTATATAGGCTTATTACTCATAGATTGCAAACAGAGAGTATAGAGAAATAGGTGTTTAGAGGAGAGTAAAGGCCATTCCGTGCTTTTAGCCTAGTTGGCTAAGTATGAGTATTTGGAAATACAAAAGCAAAAACCCGCCTTTTGGGCGGGTTCTTTAAATAGTGGTGCCCGGACTCGGAATCGAACCAAGGACACGGGGATTTTCAATCCCCTGCTCTACCGACTGAGCTATCCGGGCAACGGGGCGCATTAAACCGTATTCAGCCGTTTGCGTCAATGCATTTTTAATAAAAAAACACTTTTTTTTACTGAGTGTTTTCTTTTTCAACAAAAAGTGTGCGTTTAGTATGCGTTAATTAGTTTTTTAGCTTAACGCTCCTTTTTTACGGCACAGTGCGATTGTTAGGATGTCCTCTGAAAGGTGTTGTGCAATATCAACATCTTGAATGTCCCTTTGTACTAATAAGCGGTTTAAACAGCCTTCAAGCACTAATTCCATTTGGTTAGCGACTAGTTCAGAGTCTTCAATATCCAATTCATCTAACAGGTCTTTGGTGAAGTTAAAGGAATTGTCTTTCTGTAAACGACTGAGCTGATGGATTGGGTGCTGTGAGTCAGGGTAATAATTACAAGCAGAAATAAACAAACAGCCAGGAAAACGCCCTTCACTGACTTTTTCAGACAATTGTTGGTAACGGGCCATTAATTTTTGTTGCGGGCTTAGGGATTCATCTAGCAAGGTTTGGCGCTGCCATACTTCAATTTGTTGGCTATGATAGCGCAAACAATCATAAACAAGAGCTTCATCGTCTGGCCAGAACTGCCGAATTGTAGAGAAATCAGATTCAATTTCACTGAGTAAATTTTCTGTGGATGCGGATAAACCTTGGATTTCCAGTTGATTTAACGCATGGCTCAAAATAATTTCACGTTGGATAGGCATTGTTAACTCCATCACAATAATGTCTGATTTTTCTCCATCATAACAATGTTCAATTGTGAATTATAGCGGTTTGCAGTGCTATCATGAGTCGCCGTTTCTGAGGGGGGGGGGGATAAAACCAAATAAGAAATTGAATGGGATTCAAAAGTGAGTAGTTTAAAGCACACAGGAGGGGGAAGAACCCCCCTGGAACGAACTTCATGGGTTTATATCAGACTTTAATTGATCAATTTAGCTTCTAATGCCGCATCGATATAGTAAAACTGAAAGACTTTATTCATAAAGTCATCGATGTCATGTTTTCGCAATTCGAGAGCTTGTAAAATGTCCAAAAGACCTTGGATAGTAATGGCATTTTTACCTCTTTCATAGCGGGAAACTTGCTGCTGGCTGATTCTTAAGCGAGAAGCTAATTGTGCACCAGTTAAACCAACCACTTTTCTGCGGTGCTTTAAAAAGGTTCCAATATAAACGGTTACATTTGTATTTTCACTTCGTTGAGTATTTAGCATGCCTCCTCCAAATAGATAAATTTTGCTAAAATAAATTATCTTGTTATTAAACTTTCTTGATATTTAATTCGTATCACTTAATTAATTAAATGATCATTATCAGGTTTTTCGGGTATTATTAAACAAGGGTGAGTTAATTATTACCAATATTTATGGCGGATTGATTTTAAATTTTTGATAGATGATTTCTATCTTTGATACCCTCAATCCGTGTGGTTGAAATGTTTTTTTGGTTTAATTGTCTTTTTTTAATTAAACTATTGGTTTTTTATTTTAATTTTCTTTTGTTTTTCTTTTTTTTTGGAGTTATATTTTTATTGATGGTTTTGATAAAATAAATGAGGTGGCTTGTTATTACATGCTTATAGTCATTGTTTGTTACACTTATATGTAGAGTATTAATATACTTATATTGTTAGAAAAATTTTTATCTCTGATTTATGCATAATTAAATTCAATATATTTTAAATATATCTTTTTAAGATATGGTTTGAGTTTTTATCTAAATGATTATTGTATTTTTATAATTGCTTACGTGATTTTATATAAGATAACAAAAATAATATGTTATAGGTAGGTATAGAAAACCCGTGCTATTCGCACGGGCCTGCATAAGATTAATTGTAACTAATATAAACTATAGGATCATACCGCCAAATAAGAAGCCGAATGAAACAGCTAATGCGACAGCGATAGTGCCTGGAATAAAGAATGGATGGTTAAAGACGAATCGGCCAATACGCGTTGTCCCTGTGTCATCCATCTGTACTGCAGCAACCAGTGTTGGGTAGGTAGGCAGAATAAATAGACCAGAAACCGCAGAGAATGATGCGATAGCAGTTAATGGGCTAACATTCAGCGCTAATGCCATTGGCATTAGAGCCTTCGCTGTTGCGGCTTGTGAGTATAGTAAAGCGGAGCAGAAGAAGAAAATAACCGCTAACATCCAAGAATGTTCATGAATTAAATCCCCCGCAGTTTCTTTGATCCAGTCAATGTTGTGTTGTACGAATGTATCACCTAACCAAGCCACACCTAAAATACAAATACATGCACTCATACCTGCTTTAAAGGTACTTGAGTTCAAGATAGCATCAGTATTTACACGGCAGAAAATAGTGATTAATGTCGCCACAGTCAGCATGATAATCAAAATCGCATTTGTGGTGTTCATTAATGGTGTTTCAACAATCCCTAAACTTGGGCTGTTAATGATGGCATAGCAGACAACGCCAACAACCCCAAGCAAGAACAGCAGTACAGAAGACTTAGCGCCCGCTTTGATTTCTTTAACTTGACTACCGCGCAGTTCAACTAAACCTTCCGCTAAACGTTTTTGGTAGATAGGGTCATCAGATAATTTAGAGTTAAACGTCCAAGAGATGATGAACGACATCAAAATGATAGCAAGGAATGTCGCAGGTAATAGAACACTCAGAAGTGAGATATAGCTGACTGTGTTACCTGCACCCACCATTGCTGGGTTTTCCATGACGGATGCCATGTAAACCACTGCCGCAGAAATTGGTGATGCTGTAATACCTATCTGTGCTGCAACGACCGCAGTCGATAATGGACGACAAGGTTTTACACCTTGTTCTTTAGCGACTTCTGCAATAACAGGCAGTGTTGCTAATGAGATATTACCTGTCCCTGCGAAAAGTGTCAGAAAGTAGGTAACAATAGGTGCAAGAATGGTGATGTACTTAGGATTACGACGCAGTAATTTTTCGGTTTGGGCGACTAAATAGTCCAGACCTCCAGCAATTTGCATTGCAGAGATAGCGGCAATAACAGCCATGATGATTGAGATAACGTCAAATGGAATGGTTCCTGGTTTTACGCCAATAGCTGCGAGTACCAGTACACCAAGGCCACCGGCAAAGCCGATACCTATCCCACCTAAACGGGCCCCCAAAAAGATGGCCAGCAGAACAATAATAAATTCTACGGCTAACATAGTGTTTACTCCTCGACAAAATGAAAATTAAAATTATGAAACTGTTATGTTAATTATTTGTGTGTGTATTAATCAAAAAAGGCACGCTTTCTGTTGAGAGGCGTGCCTTTATTTTTAAGTATTATTTATGATAAACATAAATTTTTAGTCATCAAAGCGTTTTGCTTTATAAGCTGGGTGTTTTAAGTTCTCAACAGAGAAAATATCATCCAGTTCTGCTTCAGTCAGTAAACCGCGTTCTAAAACAACTTCGCGTACGCTCTTACCCGTTTCAGCACAGATTTTACCTACGATATCACCATTATGGTGACCAATGAATGGGTTCAGATAAGTGACGATACCGATGGAGTTAAACACAAATGCTTCACAGATTTCTTTGTTCACAGTAATGCCGCTAATGCATTTTTCTTGCAGATTACGACATGCGTTGCTCATCAGTGAGATAGACTCGAACATCGCTTGGCCAATCGCTGGTTCCATTACGTTTAATTGTAATTGACCTGCTTCAGCAGCCATCGTTACACAGATATCATTACCAATAACTTTGAAACATGCTTGGTTGACGACTTCAGGAATAACAGGGTTAACTTTTGCTGGCATGATAGAAGAACCAGCTTGTAACTCAGGTAAGTTGATTTCTTTAAGGCCAGCACGCGGACCTGAAGATAGCAGACGTAAGTCGTTACAAATTTTAGACAGTTTCATCGCTAAACGTTTTAAGCCTGCATGAACAGTGATGTAAGCACCACAGTCAGAGGTTGCTTCGATTAAGTCTTCTGCTGGAACGCATGGTAAACCAGTCACTTCTGCTAATTTTTTAACTGCAAGTTCTGAGTAACCAGGTGCCGTATTCAGGCCTGTACCAATAGCAGTTGCGCCTAAGTTAACTTCGAGCAGTAATTCAATGCTGCGTTTTAAGTTTTTCTCTTCTTCTTTTAAGAGAGTAGCGAAAGCATGGAATTCTTGGCCGACAGTCATTGGAACGGCATCCTGCAGCTGGGTACGTCCCATTTTCAGAATGTCTTTGTATTCTTCCGCTTTAGCTTCAAAGCCTTTTTTCAGGTATTCAACAGACTCAATTAACTTCAATATAGAATTATACACTGCGATACGGAACCCTGTAGGGTATGCATCGTTAGTGGATTGACTTTTGTTTAGGTGGTCATTTGGGTTTAAGAATTCATACTCACCTTTTTTATGGCCCATCAGTTCAAGACCGATGTTTGCTAGAACCTCGTTGGTATTCATGTTCAGTGATGTGCCCGCACCACCTTGGAATACGTCAACCGGGAATTGGTCCATGCATTTGCCTTCATTTAGAACAACGTCACACGCTTTGATGATGGTATCCGCGATATTACGTGGAATAGTGTGCTGTTCTTTGTTGGCTAAAGCCGCCGCTTTTTTAACCATAACCATGCCACGAATAAATTCTGGGACATCGTTAATGGTGCGGTCGCTGATATAAAAGTTTTCAATCGCACGCAGAGTATGAACACCATAATAGGCATCAGCTGGAACTTCTTTTTTACCTAACAGGTCTTCTTCGATACGAGTATTGTTTGACATGAGAACCTTCTTAATTAGATTACAGTTACTGTCCGTTTATGCGCTTTAAAAATCGATACTTCGTAAAACAAAATTCACAGGTGATTAATATTGCAAAGTAAAACTTTACAAGCAATTAACACCGTCTACTACGTTGTCAGCATTATGATCTACTGATTTATGGGTAGATGATATGCTTTTAATCATCTATTGCCTTGAACCTAGATCACTATATAGTTTGATTTATGCAACAGATTTCACGTTGTGTGATATTCATCACAGATAAGTGCCATTAATGAAAAAAATCTGTGAGTTGAAAAGCGTTATATCTGCCCCAATTATTATGGCTATACTGAAGAAAAAAGCGAATATTGATGGTTGTCTCTTAGATGCAGTTCACAAAGGTTTCCCTAGGGGCGTAAAATAATCGATAGCTTATTGAAATAAAGGAGAACTTGTGCGCTGGTTACCACTCATTCTGATATGTATTCTCGTTTACATTGAATCCGTCATTTTTGTGCGGGTTGCATCTGAAGTTGGAGTTTTAATGACGTTAATTTTAGTCGTTTTGACATCCTGCTTAGGTGTGTCACTTGTGAAAAATCAAGGTATGAAAAATGTACTGCAAATCCAACAAAAGTTAGCGTCGGGTGAAAGCCCAGCAGCTGAAATGATCAAGAGCGTTGCATTGGTCTTAGCGGGTTTCTTGTTGATTGTGCCTGGGTTCTTTACGGATTTTATTGGCTTACTGTTATTACTACCGCCAATTCAAAAGCTTATTGTAATGCGCTTAATTCCTCATATTCGTTTCTACCAACCAGGTTCTGGTTTTAACCAAACGGGAAATAGCGGCTTTCAACGTGGCGATACTTTTGAGGGGGAATTCCAACGTAAGCAAGATGATCCTTCTTTTACAATCGATAATTCAGATTCATCAGATAAAGACGATCGTCCTAAACCATAAAACCATCCTATTTATGGGGAGATAAAAATGAAAAATTTTTTATCTCCCCCCTTGAAGTTCCTCTTCTTCGCCCCAATCTGCTCAAACATGGTACTAGTTTATTTAAGACATGCTGGTATCGTCCTTTTACCTAGTATGGACTTTATTTATAGGAGAACTATTAATGAAAATTCGTCCATTGCATGACCGTGTTATCGTTAAACGTAAAGAAGTTGAATCAAAATCTGCAGGCGGGATCGTTCTGACGGGTACTGCCGCAAGCAAATCAACTCGTGGTGAAGTTCTTGCAGTTGGCAACGGCCGCATCCTCGAAAATGGTGAAATCAAAGCACTGGATGTGAAAGTTGGCGATATCGTAATCTTTAACGATGGTTATGGCGTGAAAGCTGAAAAAATCGACAATGAAGAAGTCCTGATTATGTCCGAAAGTGACATTCTGGCAATTGTTGAAGCGTAATTTTCACTTAAAACTTCTCAACGAACGAAAAGAATTTGAAGGAAAGAGATAATGGCAGCTAAAGACGTTAAATTTGGTAGTGATGCACGTACGAAAATGCTTCGTGGTGTGAATGTTCTGGCAGACGCAGTAAAAGTGACTTTAGGTCCTAAAGGCCGTAACGTAGTTTTAGATAAATCTTTTGGCTCACCAGTTATCACCAAAGATGGTGTTTCAGTTGCACGTGAAATCGAATTAGAAGACAAATTCGAAAACATGGGCGCTCAGATGGTGAAAGAAGTTGCTTCTAAAGCTAACGACGCAGCGGGTGACGGTACCACAACGGCAACTGTACTAGCTCAAGCTATCATTACTGAAGGCTTAAAAGCGGTCGCTGCGGGTATGAACCCAATGGACCTGAAACGCGGTATCGACAAAGCAGTTGTTGCTGCTGTTGAAGAACTGAAAGCACTGTCTGTTCCTTGTTCAGACACTAAATCAATCGCACAGGTTGGTACTATTTCTGCAAACTCCGACGAAACCGTGGGTAAATTAATTGCAGAAGCGATGGATAAAGTCGGTAAAGAAGGCGTTATCACAGTTGAAGAAGGTACTGGTCTGGAAGACGAGCTGGATGTGGTTGAAGGTATGCAATTTGACCGCGGTTACCTGTCTCCTTACTTCATCAACAAACCAGAAACAGGTGCTGTTGAGTTAGAAAACCCATTCATCCTGTTAGTTGACAAAAAAGTTTCTAACATCCGTGAATTACTGCCAGTATTAGAAGGCGTTGCTAAGGCAAGCAAACCACTATTAATCATCGCTGAAGATGTTGAAGGTGAAGCGCTGGCAACTCTGGTTGTTAACACCATGCGTGGTATTGTTAAAGTTGCCGCGGTTAAAGCACCGGGCTTTGGTGACCGTCGTAAAGCAATGCTGCAAGATATCGCAATTCTGACTAATGGTACTGTTATCTCTGAAGAGATCGGTATGGAGTTAGAAAAAGCGACATTAGAAGATTTAGGTCAAGCAAAACGTATCGTTATCAACAAAGATACGACCACTATCATTGATGGTGTGGGTGAAGAGTCTGCTATTGCTGGCCGTGTTGCACAAATCCGTCAGCAAATCGAAGAATCTTCTTCAGATTACGACCGTGAAAAACTGCAAGAACGCGTTGCTAAATTAGCAGGTGGTGTAGCGGTAATTAAAGTGGGCGCAGCAACTGAAGTTGAAATGAAAGAAAAACGTGCTCGTGTTGACGATGCTTTGCATGCAACTCGCGCAGCCGTTGAAGAAGGCGTTGTTGCTGGTGGTGGTACTGCACTGGTTCGCGTTGCAGCGAAACTGGAAGGCATGAAAGGTGATAACGAAGAGCAAACAGTTGGTATTCGTGTTGCTCTACGTGCGATGGAATCACCTATGCGTCAAATCGTCACTAACGCAGGTGAAGAAGCTTCTGTGGTTGTTAACAACGTTAAAGCTGCTAAAGGCAACGAAGGTTACAACGCAGCAACTGACACTTATGGCGATATGATCGACATGGGTATCTTAGATCCAACTAAAGTAACGCGTTCTGCTTTGCAATTCGCAGCGTCTATCGCAGGTCTGATGATCACAACTGAAGCGATGATCACTGATCTGCCAAAATCAGATGCACCTGACTTAGGTGCTGCTGGTATGGGCGGCATGGGTGGAATGGGCGGTATGATGTAAGCCAGTTGGCGACATCAAGCTCAAGTAGTTACTAACTAGGTTAGGGCTACCCACCATAAGACCGGCATCGTTATATTTCTAGCGGTGCCGGTTTTTTTATTGATTTTTAATTAATAAATAACCATTAATTATTGATGAAGGTAATATATCAAAACAAGATACAATTAATGCGTTATACGATTTATTTTTGCGTCAATGTTGCTTCGCAGGTTATATTTAACGTAAGGTAAGTGGTTTGAATTAGCAAAGAATAGAGCAGGTTCTTGATTAATTTGTGGTAGACTCTATTCGGCTGGTGATGTGTGGCAATTATGGCGCTGTATGTTAATCACCTTCTAGATATTTCAATTAGTAGGCTATTGGAACTAAAGCGATTTTCAAACCAGCTGCAAAAACACAATGAAAAATGAGGGAAAACATGCGAATTAAAGTCTTGCTTGGTGCTGCTGCATTATTGCTTTTAGCAGGTTGTTCAACAACAACTAATTTGACTGCGGCAGGCTCACAAGTTCGTTTTGTTGAGAATCAACCTGGAAGTGATTGCCAACTTCTCGGTCAGGTTGCAGGGACTCAAAGCAACTGGTTGAGTGGTGTCAACAATGAATCTAGCTCAATGCGCAGCGCAGCAAATGATTTACGTAATAAAGCAGCGGCGATGGGCGGTAACGTGATTTTTGGTGCATCAAGTCCAAGTGAAACCGTGTTATCTAGCTTCATTCCATTAGATAGCAAAATGGTTGGCCAAGTTTATAAGTGCCCCTAAAATGAATTCATAGCGCCCAAATAATTATTTGGGCGTTTTGCTTTCTAGTTCTGCCTTAAGTTAAGGTCTAGCAGTGTTTTACTTGGCTCTCCCCCAATTTCCCGAGCGAGCTTAGGTACAAGGTACCCAGAGACCTTACTCAGTAATTGCTGTATCAATTGTCTAGCTTCGGTATCACTCACTAAAAAGTGCGCAGCGCCTTGAACTTTATCTAATACATGTAAGTAATAAGGCAAAATACCTGCATCAAATAAGGCATTACTTAAATTCATCAGAGCCGTCACGTTGTCATTAACTTGGCGCAGTAATACGCTTTGGTTTAATAATGTCACACCTGATAGTTTTAGTTTTTGCATTGCCTTGCTGAATAGCTCGTCAATTTCGTTAGCATGATTAACGTGTGTAACCATAATGACCTGTAACCTAGAGCTAGCAAGCCGTTTACAGAGCGTATCTGTGATGCGTTCTGGTATCACCACAGGCAAACGAGTATGAATTCTAAGGCGTTTTATATGAGAAATCGCCTCTAATTGGCTGATGAGCCAATCAAGTTCATGGTCTTTTGCCATCAACGGATCACCACCTGAGAAGATGATTTCATTGAGTTCGGTGTGGTTTTTTATATAATCCACAGCCATCAACCAGTTATTTTTATTTCCTTTGTTGTCTTCGTAAGGAAAATGCCGGCGAAAACAGTAGCGACAGTTGACTGCACAGCCACCTTTTACCAGCAGTAATGCGCGGTTGTGGTATTTATGCAGTAAACTTGGAATTTCATTATCCTGCTCTTCTAGTGGGTCAGTAGAAAAACCTGGATGTATATCAAACTCTGCTTTTGCAGTTAATACCTGCAATAACAGAGGGTCTAGTGGATCGCCTTTTTTCATGCGGGAAATAAAGGGCATTGGAACGCGTAAAGGAAATAATTTGCGTGCCTCACTGCCTTCTTTCGATAAAAGATGATTTTCTAGGTTAAGTATTTGCAGCAATTCATCTGGATTAGTGATTGCTTCAGCAAGTTGTTGTATCCAGACTTCTCTGGATGAGGTATTTTGAGTTACAATATCGACCATTTTTTGGCTATGCCATTTTTAGTTTATAAATTAGAGGATCACCATGGCTACTTATAGTACCAATGAATTCCGCTCAGGTCTTAAAATCATGTTAGATGGCGAGCCTTGTGTCGTTTTAGAAAGTGAATTCGTCAAACCGGGTAAAGGTCAAGCATTCGCACGCGTGCGTATCCGTAAACTAATTTCTAACAAACTGTTGGAAAAAACATTTAAGTCTACTGACTCTGTTGAAGGTGCAGATGTCATGGATATGAACTTAACTTACCTGTACAACGACGGTGAGTTCTGGCATTTCATGAACAACGAAACTTTTGAACAGTTAGCAGCGGACGAAAAAACCGTTGGCGATAACGCGAAATGGTTAGTTGACCAAGCAGAATGTATTTTAACACTGTGGGACGGCCGTCCTATCGCGGTAACTCCACCTAACTTTGTTGAGTTAGAAATTACCGATACTGACCCAGGCCTGAAAGGGGATACCGCAGGTACAGGTGGTAAACCTGCAACACTGAGCACTGGCGCAGTGGTTAAGGTTCCTCTGTTCGTTCAGATCGGTGAAGTTATCCGTGTTGATACTCGTTCAGGTGAGTATGTTTCACGCGTAAAATAACGGTTGATCCTATACTCAATCGTTAGAAATAAAAAGCCGTGGCTTAAGTCCACGGCTTTTTTTGTCTATTTTAAGTGGTTAACAGCACTTAAACCCACCTTTGCCACCGTAACGTGCGTCTTGACGCTCTTTGAAAAACTCTTCATAGGTCATAGGCGTTTGGTCAGGGTGTGTTCTTTGCATATGAGCGACGTAGTTGTCGTAATCGGGAACGCCAACCATCATTTTTGCCGCTTGGCCTAGGTAGCGGGCTGCTTTTCCCAGTTCTCCAAACATTTTTTTCTCCCTCATATTTCGCGCTACAGCGTTGTTGACTTCGCTTGGCTACCCTAGTCACATACTGTTATGTATGCTCCTAGTTTCTCCTTCATACTTCACGCTGTTGCTGCGTTGGCTTCATTCGCTAACCCTAGTCACATACTGTTATGTATGCTCCTAGTTTCTCCTTCATACTTCACGCTGTTGCTGCGTTGGCTTCATCCGCTAACCCTAGTCACATACTGGAGTATGCTCCTAGGGATTATCTTCTTTGCCGCCTTGCTCCAACGTGAATTATTTTGGAGAAAGAGTATATGTCCTAAACAGTGACAAGCTTTTCTGCGAAAATCAATGATGGCGCGTATTTGCCACGATTTCTTCATAATTGGCTGGCATGGGTTCGTATGGTACTTCATTCGCTGTTGGTTGGTCGGATTTTAATGCCTTCAACGCAGTGCGGATGGAGAATAGAGCCAGTAATACCACGACAATCATAAAGAAAATAGTTAATCCTGCATCTAAGCGGTTATTGAAAATTAACTGAGTTAATTGAGACTCTGTATATTGAACAGGAATATTGCCGCTATCAATCATTGCTTGGAATTTATTTGCTACAGCTAAGAAACCTACACGGGCATCTTCACTGAAGGTTTTTTCCCAGCCTGCAGTCATCGTACAGATTAACAGCCAAGCCGTTGGTACTAAAGCGACCCATGCGTATCTTTGGCGCTTCATTTTGAACAGTACCACAGCACACAGCATTAATGCCATACCTGCTAACATTTGGTTCGCGATACCAAACAATGGCCACAAGGTGTTAATACCACCAAGTGGGTCGACAACGCCTTGGTGGAGGAAATAACCCCAAGCTAGCACACACAGTGCAGTTGCTATCAAGTTGGCGGGTAGCGAATCCGTACGTTTCAAAGATGGAGACACCACTCCCAGTAAATCTTGTAGCATAAAACGTGCTGCTCGGGTTCCTGCATCCACCGCGGTTAAAATAAATAATGCTTCAAATAATATGGCAAAGTGGTACCAGAACGCCACATTCATCAAGCCGCCAAGCGCACCGTGAAGAATATACGCCATCCCAACTGCCAGTGTTGGCGCACCGCCTGCCCGTGAAATAATACTGGTTTCCCCCACGTCATTAGCAATGCTGTTGAGCTGCTCAGGAGTGATCTGGAAGCCCCAACTACTTACCACTTGTGCTGCAGATGCGACCACATCTTGCGTACCTGCGGGAGCTAACATCGCCATGGGACTATTCATGGCAAAATAAACACCCGGGTCAATCACACAAGCGGCAACCAACGCCATAATTGCCACAAAAGATTCCATTAACATGCCACCATAACCAATGAAGCAAGCTTGGTTTTCATTAGCCAACATTTTTGGTGTGGTGCCTGATGAAATTAGTGCATGGAAGCCAGAAACGGCGCCACAAGCAATGGTAATAAATAAGAATGGAAACAAATCACCTGCCCAAACTGGGCCTGTACCATCAATATATTTCGTCAGCGAGGGCATTTGTAGATTTGGATTGAGGATTAAAATACCAATTGCCAAACCAATGATAGTCCCGATTTTTAAGAAGGTTGATAGGTAGTCGCGGGGAGCGAGTAACAGCCAAACTGGCAAAACGGCAGCAACAAAGCCATAACCGACTAACATCCAAGTGAGTTGAACACCAGTATAGTCAAAGTAAGGCGCCCAAGTTTCGCTTTCAGCAACCCAACCCCCTGAGATAATTGCAAATACAAGGAAAACGAGCCCAATAATAGAAACTTCACCAATGCGTCCTGGGCGGATATAACGGGTATAAATCCCCATAAAAATCGCTAAAGGAATAGTAAAGGCAACTGTATAAGTTCCCCATGGGCTATGAGTAAGGGCTTTTACGACAATCATGGCAAGTACGGCTAAGATGATTACCATAATCATAAAACAAGCGATTAAAGCCAGCACCCCTGCGGTATTGCCCATTTCTTCTTTGACTAATTCACCCAGTGAGCGGCCATCTCGACGTGTTGAGACAAACAACACCATAAAGTCTTGTACGGCACCTGCTAGCACAACCCCAGCGAGTAGCCACAACATACCGGGTAAATAGCCCATTTGCGCTGCAAGAACAGGGCCAACCAGTGGGCCGGCGCCTGCGATAGCGGCAAAGTGGTGACCAAATAATACTTTTTTATCTGTTGGTACGTAATCTAAGCCATCATTATGACGAATTGCTGGTGTCATACGAGTTGCGTCAACTTGGAGTACTTTTTTAGCAATAAAAAGCCCGTAATAGCGGTATGCAATCAGATAAATACATACGGCTGCGACGACGATCCACAAGGCATTGATTTGTTCGCCACGATATAAAGCGATGTAGCCAAGTGAAAAAGCACCGAGCAGAGCGAGCACAATCCAAATAAATTGTTTACCCATAGCCATCCCCATCTGTTCAATGAATGATATTTGTTATTTATTTAAGTGAAACTGAGGAAGATATAGCCATAGTTAAGTTAAAGAAAAAGTAGCTAAAACGAGACACCTAATTGAAATTTGAGATAAATTTAATAATTGTTGCCAGTATCACTAATTTAGGATTATTTATTGGATTTTATCTGGTTTTGAGCTAGCGATTATCTAATGAATTGGTTTTTTATCTGGATTTTTGGTGTTTTTTAGCAATAGTAACTATTGCGGTATTTTTGTTGATACGAGAATGGTTAAAGAAAAGAAAATAATCGGAAGCTAAAAAACTCCCGACTATTAATTGGTTAACTAGGCTCGTCTTAATTGTTGGATTATTTTTTTACCAAAAAGCGTGGTAATTAGACCAAACATGATTAAAACGAGGCCAGCAACTTGTACGCCATTTATATGCTCCCCAAGGAATAAAGCACTGCTGCTTAAACCAAAGACAGGAACCAACAATGAAAAAGGAGCAACACGCCAAGCTTCATAACGACCGAGCAGGACTCCCCAAAGCCCATAGCCGACAAATGTTGATAAATAAGCTAAATAGATAATGACACCAAAGACTGACCAATTAAAACCTGATAGCCCTTCAACAATGGCTTCTTCACCTTCTAAAACCCATGAACTAATCAAAAAGGGGATGATTGGGATCAGCGCGCTCCAACTGACCAATGATAGGGCGCTGCATTTCTCTGCGCCTTCCTGTTTCATTATGATTCGATTGGTGATGTTTCCACAAGCCCATGATAAACCAGCAATTAAAGTGAATGCTAGGCCTAGTAATGGAATATCATCTAATCCACCGGAGGTGGCGCCATTGGCTAAAACCGTTAGCCCTGCAATCGCGATAAACATGCCAATAAAATGGGTTGGTTGTAATGATTCTTTTAAAATCATTGCGCCGAGCAATAGCGTAAAGAACGCTTGGGATTGCAATATGACAGAGGTAATCCCCGCTGGCATACCCACTCTAATCGCGCAAAATAAGAAGGCAAATTGACCAAAGCTGATGGTGAGCCCATAGAGAAGCAATAATTTGAACGGAATTTTGGGGCGCTTAAAAATAAAAATAGCAGGAAAGGCCACAAACATGAAACGTAATGCGCCTAATAATAACGGCGGAAGTGCGGTAACGCCGAGCTTAATGATAACGAAGTTAACACCCCAAATAACCACCACACAAAGGGCGAGTAAGATGTCTCTGAGACTCATGCTGTTTTCTCGATGAACTTGCCAGATTAGACATCTACTTTACATGTGTATAATTTTGAGTGCGATGGCTATGATGCTTAATAATAAAAAACGGTATAAAAAGGTTAAATTTTATGGTTGATTTGCGCTTATTTGTTATTTTTCGTTGCTTGAGCCTAGGTCTGTGAATATTTATAATGTATTTATACATCATACGTATTCAGGACGACCTGAATCAACGTCATTTAAATATGGGGACGGCCCCAAGTTATTTACGCGAGAAACGAGCATGGCTTGGATCGTCCTTTTATTTGCGGGTTTACTAGAAGTTGTATGGGCTGTAGGGCTAAAATACAGCCATGGCTTCACCCGATTAACTCCGAGTATCATCACTATTCTCGCCATTATTGCGAGTATGGGGTTATTGGCTTATGCCATGCGTGATTTGCCGGTCGGCACGGCTTATGCCATTTGGACTGGGATAGGTGCGGTTGGTACTGCGATTGTGGGAATTATTTTTCTCGGTGAATCCGCGAATATGTTCCGCTTGTTAAGCCTTGCATTGATTATTACCGGGTTAATTGGTTTAAAAGTATCAAGTTAGCTTTCAAATTAAGCATATTTTAATTAATAAATAATAAGCGGATGACAGAGAAAGTTACCCGCTTTTTTTTGATATTTTGGGGACATAGAGATAACTATTCTTATGTTATTTTTCATTATAACGCGATGGCCAAATTTCAGATGCAGGTATATCCAAAAACTCAGCAATAATTCTTTCTCCTTTAGGCCAACGTCTTGAAAGCGCATTATTTAATGTTGATGAGTTTAGTCCGGCTTGTCGTGATATGGCAGAAAGAGAAGAGCCTTTTTTCTTTATTGCTGCAATAATGTCTGCTGAATGCCAATCTTTTTTCATTTTTTATCTCCAATTATTGTTTATTTAATGATTAAGTTTAAATTTTTATTTCATATTAATATAAAGTTATCAGTCCTATATTTAATAGTCTAATTAAATAATACTTTGAATATTTTTCATCCTATGATAAAGATACGTCTCTCGATGTTAATTATTTTTAAACTTAAAGGGATTTATTATGGATGTTAAAAATATTATTTTGGAAAAAGCTTGTGCTGGTTTGAATGATACATTTTCTAATTATTTTGACTGGAATGATATTGATCTTTCTTTTTCTAGAGTTGATGTTAGTAATAAGAAGGTTAACATTATTTCGAATAACTACGAATGGTTATTGGTCTATTGGGATGCAGATCTAGATAAACTAATGAGTGAGAGGCTATCATCAGGGATACAATATTGGAATAATTACTCTAAAGCTTATATGGAAACTTTATTGAGAACGAAAAAGAATGAGTTGAAGGTGGATTTTTGTACCAAATATGGAAGTGTATATGAAATAACTTCAATTAATTCAAAAAGAAAGCTTTCAATTAAAGAGATGTTCGCAATATATAAATGTCGTCCAACAATTGCTGATTATGCACATGGAATATGGAAATCAAATGATGATTATTTACCTTTAAGAGAGAATATAGAGTTATTGGTAGAAAATAATTTGGATAATAATGAAAAAGAAGCTGAAATTTTAGACGTGCATCAATACATGCGGTTTGGAAATATTCTTTTTACCCGAAAAGAGATTGTAACTATTAGGTTATTATTATCACATTGTAAAGTAAAAGAAATTAGCTATATACAAGGTTGTTCAGAAGTTTGTGAACATAAGAGAATTCAAAGAATTAAAGAAAAACTTGATTGTCCACATGCTTCTTCTAGTGGTCTATTTATGGCATTAAAGGAAAATGGAATTACACTAGCCTGCTTAGAAACCTTAGTAAGCTATCCTTAAATTTAAATGTACATTGAAATAATTAAAATACTTTATCATTTTTAAATGGATGTAAATATCAAAATGAAATGGAAATTTAGATTTGGTGTAGTTGCTGGTAATGCTTTGGAATACTATGATATTGCAGTTTTTGCAGCTATATCTACTTATTTAAGTATTGAATTAACTAAATTAGGTTATTCTCAAGCGACAGAAATGGTATGGGGTATCTTTGCATTACGTTTTTTAATCCGCCCTTTAGGCGGATATGTAATCGGTCGCTATGCTGATACGGTAGGAAAAAAGTCAGCCCTAGTATTAACAAGCTTGATAACAGGTACGGCAACATTAATGATGGCACTGTTACCCATTGAATTATTAGGGAACTATACGCCATTAGTGATATTAATTTTGCAGTTAGCTCTTTCTTTTAGTTTCGCAGGAGAGTTCCCTTCTCTAATTACGTACTTATTTAAGGATTTAGATGGAAATATTCGGTCTAGAGTTTCGTCAATTATTGTTGGTAGTTCTTTGTGTGGAGTTATTGCATCATTAGCTATCGTTTTCATGCTAAAGAATACGTTATCTGAAGATACTATGCAGTCAATTGGATGGAGGATCCCATTATTAATTGGTTTAATTAATATTTTAATTAGTTTTTGGTTTAGAGCTAAATTACCCGATTATAAAAATGAATCAAACAGAGAAATAATGTTCAGCTGGTACCGTATTTTTTTGGTGTTTTTATTTACCATTCCTGGAACTGTCACTTTTTACTCTCAAAGTTTGTCAACCTCACTAATTATTCAACAATTAAAGATAGATGAGATAAAAAATTATTATGAAATATTTTCATCCGGTTTATTGCTAGTTTTTATGATGATATGTGGTTGGTTAACAGATAAGTATGGTTCGGCTAAATTTGTTTCTGATATAGGCGTTATTGGGATGGTATTGTTTTCAGCGCCACTTTATTTTTTATTACAAATAGATAATTTGCTTCTAGTCTTTTTTGCTCAAGTCGTTATGTCTGCATACTCAGCGATGATATTGTGTAATTTATCAGCTGTACTGATGGATAAATCTGACGGACAGGCAACAATATTAGGTATTGGTTATAATAGTGCAGCTGCATCTATCGGTGGGATCACCCCTCTAATTGTCAGTTATTTAAGTCACTTTAACTTAGGTTATGTTGGGCTATTTATTGCGGTTTGTGGGCTTTCCTATTTTATTTCAGCTTGGCTTCCAAAGCCTAAGCTGACTTAGGCTTTAATATTTTTGCTAGTCCCCCTATGGGGCTAGCAATATTAATTTGCAGGCTAGAGTATCCAAGCAGTCCTAGCTCCTACCGTGGTACTTTTATGGCGTTCAGTGTGGCTAAGGCACAGGGCATCGATACCAGCGCTGGCTTGTGAATACCATGCTCCCCCACGCATTAGAGCGCGCTCACCATAATTGCGTAGATAAATTTGGTCACTGGTTTGTTTCGCTTTATAAGGCGCAAAGCCCAATACTTTCAGTAAAGTCAGTATTTGCTCTTGGCTTGTACTATCAAGCAAACGAAAAGGGCTATCGAGTAGACCTGCGGGGTAGCTGGAGTCACTCGGCTCGCCGTTAAAATTCAAGATATTTTGTGAAATGATTGGGGTTCCTGCATTGCCATCAGTTTTAGAAATTGGCGAGTCATATTTGGCACTTGTTGAACTGTTTATCGGGATATACTTGTTAGTCGTCATGTCAATAGCGTACCAATTTGCGGATGAGTACTCTAAGTTGATGGCTGCATCATTATTTGGGATCACTTGGATTTCACCTGAGTGTAACCGAGCACCCGTTTGCCATTCCCACAGATTTCCTACTAAGTCACTAATACCTGAAAGTTGATGGTTATGATGCCAGTTTTCCCATTGTGCATTGGTTCGGGTTGTTGGCGTTCCATGTAAATCACCTGTGGCAAGGCTATCTATTCTTGGAGTGAATTCATCATGGGAATAATAGTTACGGCCATAATCGGTATTGCCTTGAACAATGCCATTATATTGATTGGTCAATGCTGAAATGGCGCACCATTCGGCATTGCTACTGATATGACATCCTTTACCACTTTGCTTAGCCAGTAATTGAAATTGTAATAAATCAAGGTTGCATGCAGGTATTTGATCTGGCTGACTGACTAATTCGCCATCAAGCAAACTTGCGCAGTAGCAAGAGTAATAAAAAGCATCGATGGGCTGGTTATTGATAATAAAAGCAGGGTGAATTCCACTTCCCAATCGCTTATCAATATCCTCTAGGTTGAAGCGTGGAATAATGAAAACATAATTAGGTTGGCCCTTGGGGCTATAAATAATGGTGCGTTGTCCATTACTTTGTTTTTCAACTTGTTGACGTAATGGATCAGGGGAATAAATCATGGTCATATTAGCCTTTTTATTAAAGTGAAACCCAATAGCCTTCTTCCCACTTTACAGGTAAGAATTGTTCGGTGAAGGTTTTAAAAACGTTATCGGCATCAAGGTCAGCAAATAGCGTCGGGTGGAGCCAACTAGCGAGCTTTAAGACTGCGATAAAGCCAAAAGGGCTATCATAGAATGTGTGCCAAATGGCATGAACCTGCTGTTGTTTCACGGCACTTAAGGTCTTAAACGCATTACGTGCCATTAGCTGTTTCAGCTTCTGTTTTGCAATAGCTAAATCAGCCCCAGGCCCTAAACCCACCCAATTGCCTTTTGGGTTATAGCCGCTCCAATCCGTTCCTGTCACAATCACCATTTGTGCTTCAGTGTGGATGATGGCTTCCTGATTGAGAACACCATAAGTCCCATGAATATATTGTTTAGCTACATTTTCTCCACCCGCAAAACTAAGAAATTGGGCAAAGTTGCCATTTCCATAAGCTAGACAGCATTCATCAGTGAAGCCAGCGGCTCTTTCAAGGAGAACTTTGGGTTTAATAGGTTTTGCACTTTGCAAACGGCCTTTTACTCTACCCAGTTGAGTTTTAATAAATTGGTTGATTTGCTTTGCTCTATCTTGTTGTTGAAAAACATCAGCCATGATGGAAATGCTTTTGGGTGTATTACCAATGGGATCAACACTCATATCAAGCGCAATGACGGGAATTTTTACACGTTGTAATAGCGCTAGTAACCCGTTGGCTTGTAAACCTGAAAACGTCCCGGTTGTGGTAAATATCACTTCAGGTTGTAGCATTAATATCGTTTCTAAGTTCGCTTGGGCTCCACCAATCGAGGGAAGGTGAGGGAGTGTTTGAATCGCCGGAAAAGCTGTGCAATATTGCTGATAACTGCGTAAATCAGCCGTGCGAAAGTTGTTTGGAATAGCGACGAGTTTCTCCACGAAATTGTTTTCATTGAGTGCAGCGTAGAGAAACATTAGAGCTGGATCAGCCAAATAAATACGCTCAGGATTTTTTGGAAAGTCGACTGAGCGGCCGAGAATATCGGTAACACTGAGCTTATTCTCTGCAAAAGAAGGATATGGCACTAAATTAAGTGCCATAGTCGCCAATCCTGTTTTGATAAATGCTCTTTTGGAAATGGTCATGGGTGCTAACCTAGCCGATTAAAAATAGTAATTGAGGTTGGCAAATAACGTTCTATTCGTGCCTATGCTGCAGTAGGTAGAACTGGTGCAGCTAGCGACGTAGGATTTATTGGTGATATTACTCACGGTGAGCCCAATTTCCATTCCTGTTAATTCAGGAATGAGTGCGTCTATTTGGTACCTAGCGCTCACATCCCCAAGCCATACCGCAGGGACTTTAAAGGTGTTGGTATTGTCACCCCATGTTTCCCCTAAATAACGTACTCCCACCCCAACTAAAGCACCTTCTAAATAAGGGGAGTGAAAGCGGTAATCTAACCATGCGGAACCGCTATGTTTTGGGACTTGTACTGGGTGTTTATTTAGGACTGAGAGATCTTGGCTTTCAGTGATTTTGTTATCTGTATAGGCATAATTAAGCATTATATTTAGCGAGGGAGTGATAGCGATTCGGCTTTCAAAATCCATTCCTCGTGAACGAATTTTCCCTGTTTGGTTGTAATAATCAGGGTTTAGAGGGTTATGGGTAGTGACATTTTTTTGTTCTAATTCATATAGCGCGACACTTGCCATCATATCGCCTGCCTGGTTTTGGTATTTCAACCCAACTTCGGTCTGTTTTGATTCTGTAGGAATAAAGGATTTGCCGTCTGCATCAGTGCCTAAAACAGGATCAAAGCTATCAGACACACTGATCCACGGTGAAAAACCGCTTGTGAAAGCGTAGGTCAGCCCAACGCGTTGGCTCCATGCGGAAGTGTCATTCTTTTGCGTTGTTTTTGTCAGGTTATTGTTGGTATCGAGGTATGACCAATCATAGCGCCCACTGAGAATGAGATCCCATTGTTGCCAACTTAGTTGGTCTTGTAAGTAAACGCCATAACGATCAAATCGTTGCGTGGTTGATGTGCGGGATACCGGATAGGGTTTGAACTCAGGATAATAAGGTTTCACCCAAGGATCAAAACTGACGGTTTGCGATCCCCACCAGTCTTTATCGAGCTTTCCAGTCTGGTAATCAAAACCGGAAAGCAACTGATGGCTAATTGGTCCGGTATTAAGCTGGTAAATCAGTTGATTATCCGCAACTAACGTTTTTGATTGGCTTGGCGAATCTTGGTAAACCGCGGTAAGTAGCCGATCACCGGCTAAAAAGCCACGAGTAAAGTCACGTTTAATATGCGTATCGACATCGGAATATCGCATATTCTGTTTAAAAGTGAGAGAAGGGGTGATTTGATAGTCGACCAGTGAAGTAATAGACCATTGAGTGCGTTCAGATTTCTCATGTCTAGGGTCGCTGTAGTTTTGGGTAAAATCTAACTTACCATTTGGATTCGGTAATAAGCCAATTGCTTGAGCGGGTAGCGTATTATAGTGGCCAATATGAGGATCACGTTGATATTGGCTTAATACCGTCCAACTCAGTTTTTCATTAGGTTGCCAAGTGAGAGATGGAGCCAATAAATAGCGGGATTGTTTGGACGAATTGACCTGTGAATGCGTTGATAATGCTAACCCATTCATTCTATAAAATAACGTTTCGCTATCATTCAATGCACCTGTGGTATCAAATTTCACGGCATTGTTATCAAAGTTCCCTCTTTGGAATTGAATTTGATGAGACTCATTAGCGCTTGGTCGACGAGATTGCATATTGATAACCCCGCCAGCACCACCTTGGCCATATAATGCAGAAGATGGGCCATGAATAGCTTCGAGGCTATTTAGTGTCCATGAATCGATTTGCGGCCCCCAAATACCACTATTACCAATCACTTTCAGGCCATCTAAGTAATAGTCTGCATCGAATCCACGGATTTTTGAGAAATCAATGCCATTGCCAAAAGCACCAAATTTTTCACTGGTAACCCCAGCGCTATAGCGCAAGGCTTGGCTGATAGACTCAGAGGGCAGTGTGTCCATTTGCTCACGTTTAATAATGGAAACAAACTGTGGAGTTTCCAATAATGATGCGGAAGTTTTGGTTGCCGTTGATTGGGATTTATTAGCGTAGCCTGTGGGTTCGATATCATCATTTTCTGTGGCGGTGACGACAAGTACATCACTTTTAGGGGGAGACCCCATCGCAGTAGAACAAAATAAGGCTGAAATTAACAGGCTGATAGTCGATAGTTTGTCGGTTTGTTGTGTGATGTTATTCATGCAATCCAAGCCAATGAAGTAAAGGTAACAGTTGAATTTTGCGCTAGCATAGATCGACGACTGACCATCAGTCAATACAATTAATAATCATTTGCATTTAATAACGAATTATTAACAAGAAAAGAAATAGGTATTTTTTTTATTTAATTGATCTAAAAAGAAAATAAATTATTAGTGTGGTTCTGTATTATGTTGAGTGAAAGGAATGGAAGGTAACAAAAATGACTAAATTGAAATACAGTGGTTTGATCGATAAAAATGAAAAACCACTGTAACGAAATTATTTAGTTGATCAATTGACTGAATCGTTGGTATAGGATCTCACCCAAAGTATGTTGATCATACTCAGTACTATTGGCTAAATTATCAACAGCAGCATGCATGGAGTGATAAATCATTGTCGCCATCAATTCATGTGGCAATTCTGGCCATGCTTTGTTTTGTTCACCAAAAGCTAAAATAGCTTTAATCTGTTCAACTGCACGGGTTTCATGATCATTACTGCGTCCGTGGTATTCGTCATGAAATAGCATGTCGTGAATGTTTTGTTTTTCAACATAGTATTTGACGCTATTTTCACACCATGATTGGAGTTTGGCTGATGCACTTTTTTGTGAGTCTAAAGCGGATTGGATGTGGCCTAGATACCAATCCATATAGCGAGTGCGTAAGGCTTCCATAATGTCATTTTTTGACTGGAAGTAGTGATAAAAGGTTCCTTTTGCAACATCCGCAGATAAGACAATTTCGCTAACCGTAGTATTGACAAAACCTTTGGAAAGAAAAAGTTTTTCTGCTGCGTTCATTAGGTCATCAAGCCTTTCTTCCGCAGGTTTTGTTCTTGGTTTTTTAGGTTGTATTGTCATTGAAATATCTCTTAACGTCATGTACCAAAAGCAAATCTGATAGGGATATCATAGCATTTAATATTCATATGCTAAAATTTAGCTTGCCGGTCGTGTCACTATTTTAACTATCTGTCTGCTGCTTCTATAAAAAGATAAAATAAATACGATCAAGAAAACATACATTATCGCACCAATTAGCCACACCCAACCGTCCCAACTTGCCAGTGTAAGGCCAAGAATAAAGCTAAATAGTAATGGGCCAATTACCCCTGTGGCATTGGTTAAACTCACCAATACGCCTTGTAATTTACCTTGATTAGCTTGATTGACGTGAGCTGACATTAACCCTTGTAGTGCTGGTAATGCAATACTACCGCCGGCGAGTAAGATTAATGTAGGGTAGATCATCCAACCTTCTGTGAGTAATGACAAAATAATAAATGCGCTTCCGTCTGCGACAAAGCCGACAATGATTGTTACCTTTTCATTGAATTTTTTGGCAATGGCACCAGCAACAAAAGCTTGGAATAGGGCATGCATAACGCCTAAGCCTGCCAAAGATAATCCAACTTGAACACTATTCCATTGGAAGCGATTTTCGGTAAATAGTACCCAGGTTGTTGCAGGGATCTGGCCAATTAACTGTGCCATAAAAAAGACGAAAAGTAGCAAAATGACGGGTTTTATCAGCTGTATGAAGGAAACTGACAGCTCTACAGTTTCATTTTGATCATTCTGTATGGCATTTTTATTTTGATCTTTAAAAATAAGCCAGATCACGACAAAAGAGCATGCGTTCAAGATAGCTGCAATAACAAAAGGTAAATGCGGGGAAAATTGCCCCGCGAAGCCACCAATTGCAGGGCCGGCGATTAACCCAACCCCAAATGCTGCGCCTAATCGGCCAAACCACTTAGTACGCTCTTGTGGGGCAGTGTTGTCGGCAATAACAGAAGCAGCTACGGCGCCTGTTGCGCCAGTGATCCCTGAAATTAAACGACCTAAATACAGCATCCAAAGTGAGCTCGATAAAGCCAATAAACTGTAGTCCAGTGCGGCTCCTGCAAGGGAGATCAACAAAATAGGCCTGCGGCCGAATTTATCAGACCACTTGCCCAATATTGGGGCAAAAAACACCTGCATGATGGCGTACAAAGCCAGCAAGATGCCGTAATGATTTGCCAAGTTTTCTAGGGTTACATACTCACGAAGTAAGGCAGGTAAAACAGGCATGATCAAACCGATCCCCATAGCATCAAGGGCGGTGATCGTTAATGCAGTGATCGCAAATTTATTCATTATTTATTTCTCTATCATTGATAGATTTGGAATATATCCCTATCAGTGATAGAGTGTCAATAGAAAATTAAGGGGAAAGCGATGGCAAGATTGGATAAAGAAACCATTATTACGGCTGCATTAGATTTGCTGAATGAAGTGGGAATGGAGGGGCTGACAACGCGAAAATTGGCCCAAAAGCTCGGGGTTGAGCAACCCACGCTGTATTGGCATGTGAAGAACAAGCGCACATTGTTGGATGCATTATCGGTTGAAATGTTAAAACGACATCATGACCATCCATTACCTGTTGAAGGTGAAACGTGGCACGAGTTCTTGCGCCATAATGCACTAAGTTTTCGTCGAGCCTTACTTAGCTACCGTGATGGGGCAAAGGTACATTTAGGCACGCGGCCTAGTGCAGAGCAATACGCCACGGTGGAAAAACAATTGCAGTTTATGGTTGGTAGCGGTTTTTCATTAAAAAGTGGCCTTTACGCAGTGAGTGCAGTGGGGCACTTTACATTAGGTTCAGTACTTGAACAGCAAGAACATTTGGCGGCAATGGCTGAGAGAGATGTTGAACAAGATGGGGCTATGCCATTGTTATTAAAGGAAGCTGTTCAAATCATGGATAATGATGACGGAACAGAAGCATTTTTGTTTGGTTTAGAATCACTTATTCGAGGTTTTAAGCCCTAAAAAAGAAAAGGTATGACAATGCGCAGTCATACCTTTCATTAAAATAATGTGTGATTGAATTATTTACAGAGTAAATACACCAATAATTGCAATTACACTAATGATTGCTGAGCCACCGTAGAAAACCCATTTGGTCGCAGGGACATGGATTTTAAAGTCGTGCAGCGTATGGTGAATACGGTGCATACCACACCACACTGGCAAAATAATCATCAATAATAAGAATACGCGGCCGATAAAGCTTTGGCTAAATGCCATAATGCGCTCATAGCTCAGCATTTCTGGTGCCACACCGAGAGGAATTAAAATTCCTAACAGAATGATGATTGCAGGGCCAATCACGGCACTCCACATACCACCTGCACCAAATAACCCCCAGAAAATCGGCTCATCGGAACGTTTAGGCGTTAGATTCATCAGATTCTCCTTAGATTAAAATAACAATGCGATTGCTAAGATTGCCGCCGTAACAACAATCGTGAGAGCCCAGAAGCCTTTAACGATAGGCTCATCAGACATTTTCTTATCTTTCACAATAATACTGACGGCTTTTGGCGCAAGGTTGAACCACGTCGTGGTATGCAGCAATGTCGCAGCCAATGTAATGATGTTAATGATAAGAATGATTGGGTTGCTTAAGAACCCAACAAAGCCAGCCCATGATTCTGGACCGCTTTTCAGCGCAAATACCCCATACAGGACTAAAATACTGAACCAGACCTGAAGGACGGAGGTACTTTCACGCATGATGTAAAAGCGGTAAAAACCCAGCTTTTGCCACCAGTCGCCCTTCATTTCTCTGACATAGGGTTTACGTTTCGTAGTCATGACTTCAATTCTCCTTATCGTGGCTTCAGCATGGCGATAACAAAGTCTTGCGCGCTGGCAACTTTCCCTTGCTGAATAGCACCAGCAGGGTCGACATGCTTAGGACAGACTTCAGAACAGTAGCCTACAAACGTACAGCTCCAGACACCATTGTCACCGTTTAATAAGGTCATGCGTTCTTTCGCACCATGGTCTCGGTTATCTAAATTGTAGCGCTCTGCCAATGTGATCGCGGCTGGGCCGATGAACTCTGGGTTCAGTCCAAATTGTGGGCAAGCTGCATAGCACAGACCACAGTTGATACAGCCTGAGAACTGATGGTATTTGGCCATCTGTGCAGGCGTTTGCTTATTTGGGCCCTCAGAAGGTTTACGGTCATTACCGATAATATACGGTTTGATCGCCTCTAAACGCTCAATAAAGTGAGTCATATCAACAACAAGGTCGCGCTCAATTGGGAAGTTACCTAATGGCTCAACTTTCATACCTTGCGGGTATTCACGCAGGAATGTTTTACACGCCAGTTTAGGCACTTTATCAACCATCATGCCGCAAGAACCACAAATCGCCATACGACAAGACCAGCGGTAAGATAGGTCTGGAGCGAGGTTATCTTTGATATAGCCTAACGCATCTAACAAAGAAGTTTGCTCGTCGTAAGGGACATCATACGTCACCAAATGGGGCTCACTATCCGTTTCCGGATTGTAACGCATGATCTCCATTTTTAGGTGTTTCATATCATCCATTAGCTTGCTCCTTCTTCGCCTTATCTTGAGCTTCAGCTTCGGCACCGTAAACACGTTTAGCTGGCTGAGATTTCGTGATTTTCACATCACTGTATTCTAAACGAGGGGAGCCCTCTGGGTTATAGAATGCCAAAGTATGTTTAAGGAAATTCACATCATCACGCTCAGTACAACCTTCGTCGAGACGTTGGTGTGCACCACGTGATTCTTTGCGGTTGATTGCAGAGTGAGCCATACATTCCGCCACATCAAGGCCAAAGCCTAATTCAATGGTGTACAGTAGGTCAGTGTTAAATACGCTGCTATGGTCAGTAATTTCGACGTGTTTGAAGCGTTCTTTCAGTTCAGCAATCTTATCAACGGTTTTTTGCATTAATTCAGGAGTACGGTAGATACCGCAGCCTTCTTCCATTGAAATACCCATTTCGTCACGAATTTTCGACCAGCTCTCTTTCCCTTTTTGGTTCATGAGTTTACTGAGGTCAGCTTCGATATCACGGGTACGGGCTTCGATAGCATTTGCATTGGCAGGTGTTGCTTCAGCAGCATGGCGAGCGGCTTCTTCACCGGCCAAGCGACCAAATACCACTAATTCAGCTAATGAGTTAGAACCTAAGCGGTTTGCACCGTGTAAGCCAACAGAAGAACACTCACCAACGGCAAATAGGCCTTTAATGCGCGTTTCTGTACGTTGATCCGTTTCGATACCACCCATAGTGTAGTGAGCGGTTGGGCGAACAGGAATTGGGTCTGTTACTGGGTCGACGCCCACGTAGGCTTTCGCCAATTCACAAATAAATGGTAAACGCTCATGTAGTTTTTCTGCGCCAAGGTGACGTAGATCCAGATAGACGACATCACCACGGTGAGTGCTAATGGTGCGACCTGCACGCCATTCGTGCCAGAATGCTTGGGAAACTTTGTCACGAGGACCGAGTTCCATATATTTATTTTCAGGTTTACCCAGTGGTGTTTCAGGTCCCATTCCGTAGTCTTGCAGATAGCGATAGCCATCTTTATTGACTAAGATACCACCTTCTCCACGACAACCTTCTGTCATCAAGATACCTGAGCCTGGGAGGCCTGTTGGGTGATATTGAACGAATTCCATATCACGTAAAGGGACACCATGGCGGAATGCCATCCCCATGCCATCACCAGTAACAATACCGCCATTGGTGTTGTAACGGTAAACGCGTCCTGCTCCGCCTGTTGCCATGACAATGGAGTTTGCACGAATTTGGACTTTTGTGCCTTCCATCATATTTAATGCAACAAGACCGCGAACTTGGCCTTCATCAACAATGATATCGAGAACGAAGTGTTCATCAAAACGTTGAATTTGTGGATATTTTAATGAAGTTTGGAACAGGGTATGGAGCATGTGGAAGCCAGTTTTATCAGCAGCAAACCACGTACGCTCAATTTTCATCCCACCAAAACGGCGAACGTTAACTGAACCATCTGGTTTACGGCTCCACGGGCAGCCCCATAGCTCTAGTTGGGTCATTTCTGTTGGGCAGTGTTCGACGAAATAATCGACGACATCTTGCTCACACAGCCAGTCCCCACCAGCGACAGTATCATTAAAATGATAGTCATAGGAGTCATGAGCCTGAGTAACTGCTGCTGATCCCCCCTCTGCTGCCACGGTATGGCTACGCATTGGGTATACTTTTGAGACCAGAGCAATCTTGATATTGGGATTTGCTTCAGCGGCAGCAATTGCTGCACGTAAGCCTGCGCCCCCGGCCCCGATAATCGCTAAATCGGCATTGAAGGTTTGCACTGCGCTTCTCCATTGTTCAAGTGTAAAATTGATAAATTCTTTTAAATACTTTTGATAATTAGCTACATTATTTTCAGTTCAACTTAAAGCTAAACTACGAAATATCTGTTTTTTAATAGTAAATAATATAATAGCTAATAATGACTTATCATGCTGTGAATTATAGCGAATAGTCCTCAAGATAAATTTGATATAGAGGGGGGTTTTGGCCAAATTTAGTGATAAAGTGTGAGGTAGATCTTCTTTTTATAAATTGTTTTTACATCACTCGATTTTCTAGGCTGTTAACATCGAATAAAAAGGAATTTCAAATAATTATCATTAAATTTACATAAACTTTTAGTGTATAAAACCAAGTGAATTAGTCAGGTTTTATCAATAATCAGTGATTAATACTATTATTATAGCTGAAGAGTTTAATTCATATTGAATGCTAATTTGCGAGGAGTCTCACTATTTATTTTTAGAATAAATTTAATTTTGAACAGAAAATTTTAAAATAGATTGAGAAAGCGAATCGTTTCGCTTTTTTAGTAACAGATATGTCACATAATATAAGAATTAATCATGTTTCAGGCTATTTTCATTACTCTTTCCATCGCTACACCATAAAGCTCAAAGTAAAGGCTTTGCCTAATCGTATAAAGCAAGAGATAATCAGGCTATCTCTACTTACTCATCATGTCGGCAGTTGCAAGTATTTACGTTCAGATAAATGTGCATTATCAGTGTAAATGCATTGTGTGTTGCCTGTGAGGTGGGTACACTGCACGACTAAGTTTATTTTGGAGTCATCTTAATGAGTGATATAGCGAATTGGCAGCCAACCGCCCCCATCGCTAACTTGTTACAGCGCGCAAAAATAATTGCGGAAATCAGACGTTTTTTTACTGATCGTTGTGTACTTGAAGTCGAAACCCCCGCAATGAGTCAGGCAACAGTCACTGACATTCATCTTGTCCCATTTGAAACGCATTTTGTGGGTCCTGGTGCGGCGCAAGGTATTAATTTGTATTTAATGACCAGCCCTGAATACCACATGAAACGCTTATTAGCGGCCGGTAGTGGTCCTATCTATCAGTTAGGTCGTAGCTTTAGAAATGAAGAAGCAGGGCGACATCATAATCCTGAATTTACCATGTTAGAGTGGTACCGCCCGCATTTTGATATGTACCGCTTGATCAATGAAGTGGATGACCTACTGCAACAAGTTTTAGAATGTGAGAGTGCAGAGCTACTTTCATACCAACAAGCGTTTTTACGCTATTTGGATATTGACCCGTTATCTGCTGAAAAAAGTGAATTACGTGAGGTTGCAGCTCGTTTAGATTTAAGCAATATCGCTGATACTGAAGAAGATAAAGATACCTTGCTACAGCTGCTATTTACCATGGGTGTTGAGCCTCATATTGGCAAAGAAAAACCGGCTGTTGTGTATCATTTCCCTGCAACCCAAGCGTCTCTTGCCGTGATTAGCACTGAAGATCACCGCGTTGCTGAACGTTTTGAGGTGTATTATAAGGGAATGGAACTGGCGAATGGTTTCCATGAACTCACTGATGCAAGCGAACAACGTCAGCGATTTGAACAAGACAACCGTAAGCGAGCGGCAATGGGGCTACCTACCGCACCTATTGATGAGCACTTGCTCGCGGCTTTAGAGCATGGTTTACCTGATTGTTCTGGTGTCGCTGTTGGGGTTGATAGGCTGATTATGATTGCTTTAAATGCAGATAAAATCAGTGATGTGATCGCATTCCCTGTCACTATCGCTTAAATTTAAATTAAGATGGTCAACTTGAAGAGAATGCAGCCAAATGGCTGCATTCTTATTTTGTCCCAGAAAACTATTTTTGTTTCTGTTGCTCTAAGAACTTAACCCCTAAATCAGGGAAGTCGGTGAAGGCACCATCGACATCGGCTTGGTTATAAATGATGTCATAAAGTTGTTGCCCATCTTTGGCGTATTTTGGCAGCTTATCAACACGGATAGTGAACGGATGAACCGCCATTTTGTTGTCATGGGCTTCTTTGACCATGCCATTCACTTTGATATTGCTTGGTGTGGATTCTTCACTAATTAGCATATGATAATCAGGGCCAATGCCATCTGCATAAGTGGCAATTTCTTTCATAGCACCCGGTTTCATCATCCAATCATAATTGTAATTGACCCACGTCCCGTCAGGTTTTTGTTCTTGAGTCTCGTTCCAATCGGTGTAAGCAATCAATTGAATTAATTTAAGATCCATCCCCATTTCTGGCATCAAGGTATTTTTGATACGTTTTAGGTCATTTGGGTCAAATGATTGTAGATAAACGTTGGAATCCTTGGTGGTGTAGCCATATTCTTTAAGAACTTCGAGTGTTTTCTTGGTGATATCTTTGCCTTCTTGTAGGTGGAACCAAGGCGCCTTAATTTCTGGGTAGATACCAATATTTTTACCCGTTGATTTGTTTAATCCTTGAACAAATTCAATCTCTTCTTGGAAGGTATGAACGCGGAAGTCTGATTTGCCCATCGGGAAGCGGTTCGGATAGCTTTGGACTTTTTTGCCATCAACAATATCAAATCCTTCTGTAAAATTGAGTGATTTGATTTCATCAAGGGTAAAGTCAATCGCATAGTAACGGCCATCTTTACGGGCGCGATCAGGGAAACGTTCAGCAACATCTGTTACGCGATCGAGATAATGGTCATGTAAGACCACAAGTTCGTTATCTTTCGTCATAACTAAATCTTGCTCAAGAAAATCAGCACCTTGTGCGTAAGCCATTGCTTTTGCAGGTAGGGTATGTTCCGGTAAGTAACCACTTGCACCACGATGTGCAATGACAACTTTACTTGAAGCTTGAGCTACAGCAGACACTGACATCACTAAAACCATACTAGCCACCAATGTTTTTAATGGAAAGCTCATGATTATATCTCCTTGGCACTTTATTTGGGTAAAAAAATGGGCTACATCATTTTTTGATATAGCCCACGAGTCTAGCGATTAACAATGAACATTTGATGAATGTCTATTGTGAGTTTGCTAATTCACGTTTATGTTTGCTTTCGCTCAACATGACGATAAACAGTAGAACAACCGCTAATGCTGAACCACCGATCATGACTGCGAAGCCACCGTCCCAACCGAAGTAGTCTACGGTATAACCGACGATAGCACTTGCTGCTACAGAACCACCGAGGTAGCCGAACAAGCCAGTAAATCCTGCGGCTGTACCAGCTGCTTTTTTCGGTGCAAGTTCAAGGGCGTGTAAACCAATCAACATAACAGGACCATAGATTAAGAAACCGATGATCAGCATACATGCCATATCAATATTTGGGTTACCCGCTGGGTTCATCCAGAACACGATAGTTGCGATGGTTACCAGAACCATGAAGAACACACCAGTGGCTCCACGGTTACCGCGGAAGACTTTATCCGACATCCAACCACACAGTAATGTTCCTGGGATACCTGCGTATTCATATAAGAAGTAAGCCCATGAAGATTTGTCCATTGCAAAGTGTTTTACTTCACGTAGGTAAGTTGGAGACCAGTCCAAAACACCGTAGCGCAGTAAGTAAACGAACACGTTAGCAATTGCAATCATCCATAACAGTTTGTTCGGGAAAACATACTTCATGAAGATTTCTTTTGCTGTTAACTCTTCTTCATCGGATGCTTTATAGTCTGTTGGGTAGTCGTTTTTGTATTCTTCAATGGGTGGAAGACCACAAGACTGCGGGGTATCACGCATTAATGCAAATGCAATAATCGCAACGAGGATAGCGGCCAATGCAGGCATATACAGTGCGGCTTTCCAGTCGTTAAACCATGCCATACCTAACATGAACAGTAATGGTGGGATACCGCCACCAACGTTATGCGCACAGTTCCAAACCGAAACAATACCACCACGTTCTTTTTGTGACCACCAGTGAACCATGGTACGTCCACAAGGAGGCCAACCCATACCTTGGAACCAACCACAAAGGAACAGTAATACGAACATGATCATGATGCTCGATGTTGCCCATGGCACGAAGCCCATGATTAACATCACCGCGGAGGCGAGAATCAAACCTGCTGGTAAGAAATAACGCGGGTTTGCGCGGTCGGAAAACGACCCCATGATAAATTTAGAAAATCCGTAAGCAATTGAGATCCCTGATAATGCAAAACCAAGGTCACCTTTAGAGAAACCTTGTTCAACAAGATATGGCATCGCTAACGCAAAGTTCTTTCGGACTAGATAATACGCTGCGTAACCAAAGAAAATACCCATGAAGATCTGCCAGCGAAGCTTACGATAGACAGGATCTACCTTATCAGCTGGCAGCCTCTGTATATGAGGTGCTGGTTTAAAAATGCTTAACATATACGCCTCCGATGGCATGCTAATTTTTATTTACACTTCCATTTCTCTGTTTCAGAGAAAGATTGAGTGTTTATTATTGGTGAAGTAACAAAAACGAAAATAATCGAGTAATTTAAGAGTCTTTATTTTCTTAATTGCTCTAAATTGTAGTCGTTAAAAAACAATTTATCTGTAATCCAACGCACAATTATTGATTTTGTTTATGAAGTTGCATAGTAAATGACATTTGTGAATAGAATGGAACTAGAAATGTTAATTATTTTGTGATTTTCATCACGATTTTGCTCTTTAAAACACTAAAAATGGATCTATCACTTTCGTTTTTGTTCCTTATCAAACATTGAACGCGTTTCTGGGCTATATTTAATAATAGATTATAAAAATAGAACCTATACTTATCTATTATAGAAACGTTTATTAATGTGAGGAATGCGACATGAATGGCTCATCTGTGACTGAAACGGATGTCATCATTATTGGTGGTGGCGCAACAGGTGCAGGGGTCGCTCGTGACTGCGCTCGCCGAGGTCTAAGAACCGTTTTGCTCGAAAGGCATGATATTGCGACTGGAGCGACTGGGCGTAACCATGGATTACTTCACAGTGGCGCGCGTTATGCAGTCACAGATGGAGAATCTGCCAGAGAATGTATAGAAGAGAACAAGATTTTAAAGCGTATCGCGCATCACTGTATTGAGCGAACAGATGGTTTGTTTATTACCCTCCCCGAAGACAGCTTAGAGTATCAGCAACAATTCATTACGGCTTGCCAAGCTGCAGGTATTGATGCAACGGCGATTGACCCTAAAGAGGCGATTCGCCTTGAACCTTCCGTTAACCCTCATCTCATAGGTGCGGTTCGTGTTCCTGATGGCACGGTTGACCCATTTCGTTTGACAGCGGCAAATATGTTAGATGCCAGAGAGCATGGCGCGAAAGTGTTAACTTATCACGAAGTCATTGGTTTGATTCGGGATGGAGATACGGTACGTGGCGTGACGGTTTATGATCACCATGCCAAGAAACAGTATGATATTTATGCAGAAATTGTTGTTAATGCTGGTGGGATTTGGGGACAAAAAATCGCAGAGTATGGCGAATTAAAAATTAAAATGTTCCCTGCAAAAGGCGCACTATTAATTTTAGGCCACCGCTTGAATAACATGGTGATAAACCGCTGCCGTAAACCTGCAGATGCCGATATTTTGGTTCCCGGCGATACTATTTCCCTGATTGGCACCACGTCGACTCATATTGAATATGATCAAATTGATAATATGTATGTCACCCCTGAAGAGGTGGATATTCTTATTCGCGAAGGTTCAATGCTATCTCCTGCACTTGCGACAACGCGCATTTTACGTGCATATGCAGGCGTTCGACCATTAGTTGCCAGTGATGATGACCCATCAGGGCGTAATGTGAGCCGCGGTATTGTGTTGTTAGACCACGCTAAACGTGATGGCTTAGAAGGTTTCATCACCATTACGGGTGGCAAGTTGATGACTTATCGCCTGATGGCGGAATGGGCTACAGATAAAGTTTGCGAAAAACTGGGCCACAGCGCCAAATGTACAACCGCAGAAGCGCCGTTACCAGGCTCGCAGCACAGTGCAGAAGAAGCCTTACGTAATGTTGTTTCTATTCCAGCCCCTATTCGTGGTTCAGCGGTTTACCGTCATGGTGACAGAGCTTCTGCCATTCTCAGTACGGATAGGCTCGATAAAAGTTTAGTCTGTGAGTGTGAAGCCGTTACTGCTGGTGAAGTACGTTATGCTGTTAATTCATTGACGGTCAATAACTTGCTTGATTTAAGGCGCCGTACCCGAGTGGGTATGGGAACTTGCCAAGGTGAATTATGTGCTTGCAGGGCTGCGGGCTTACTCAATCGTTTTAATGTCACAACGCCTCATGAAACAGAGCAACAACTTGGCCACTTCCTGAATGAGCGATGGAAAGGTGTACGTCCAATTGCTTGGGGGGATGCACTGCGTGAAAGTGAATTTACCAGTTGGGTATATCATGGATTATGTGGCATGAACGAAGCGACACTAGGTAAGGATGCACAGAAGGAGGCTGATAATGAAATATGATGCTGTGGTAATGGGCGGCGGCCTAGCAGGGTTACTTTGTGGTATTCGTTTAACACAATCAGGCCTGTCTTGTGCAATTGTTAGCGCTGGGCAAAATGCGCTGCATTTTTCTTCAGGTTCATTAGATTTGCTCACACATTTACCGGATGGGCAAGTTGCCGAAAAACCATTAGAAATGCTTGATGCGTTAAAGGAACAGTCGCCAGCTCACCCTTATAGTTTAATTGGAAAATCGCAAGTTACTGAGCTAGCGCATATGGCACAGTCAATATTGCAGCAAGCAGGAGTCCATTTAAAAGGCGCTTGTGAAGAAAATCATTATCGCATTACACCTTTAGGCCATAAGCGCATGACGTGGCTCAGTCCTGAGTCTGTCCCAACGGTGGGCTTACATCAAAAAATGGCAATGGGAAAAATTGCGGTTGTTGGTATCGAAGGGTTTTTAGATTTCCAACCACAAATGGTGGCGGATGAACTACAACGTGATGGGATAGAAGCCAGTTCTCATTATGTTCATTTACCTTTACTTGACCGTTTGAGAGAAAACCCGAGTGAATTTAGGGCAATTAATGTCGCTCGTTGGTTGGATAGGCCGGAGAATATGGCGCAAATGGTTGAAGAAATTCTTCCGTTAGTTGCTGATGCTGACACTATATTCATGCCTGCTTGTGTAGGACTTGATAGTGATGAGCCATTAATTGAGTTACAAAAACGGTTAGGCAAGCCCTTATTCTTGCTGCCGACGTTACCGCCATCATTATTAGGTATTCGCTTACATGAGTTGCTACTGCGTCAATTTCGTCGCCAAGGCGGTATTGTGATGCCGGGTGATAAAGTCACTTCAGTGAATTGTTTCGATGGGGTAATTGACTCGGTACAAACTCGCAATCATGGTGATATCTCTTTAAAAGCTAAGCATTTCGTTCTGGCGACAGGGAGTTTTTTCAATAATGGGTTGGTAGCCGAATTTGACCGTATCTATGAGCCTTTGATGCAATTGGATCTGTGTGAAATTTCAGAACGTGCAAAATGGACCAATAAAGAGTTTTTCGCTTCCCAGCCTTATATGGCTTTTGGCGTGAAAACCGATGAAAAACTGCGGGCACAAAAGGGAGGGAAAGCGATTTCTAATCTTTATGTGGCAGGTGCCGTATTAGGTGGTTTTGACCCCCTTACTCAAGGCTGTGGCGCGGGCGTATCAATGATTAGCGCATTATATGCAGCGAATCAAATAATCAATGAAATGAGTAAAAATAAAGCGATGCAGGCGGAGGTGGCGCAATGAGTATTCAAGATGCAAGCTTTGAAAGCTGTATTAAATGCACGGTGTGTACCACTTATTGCCCTGTCGCAAAAGTTAATCCATTGTACCCGGGGCCAAAACAAGCAGGGCCAGATGGTGAGCGTTTACGTTTAAAAGACCCCATGTTATATGACGAAGCACTTAAATATTGTACAAATTGTAAGCGTTGTGAAGTGGCTTGTCCGTCGGATGTAAAAATTGGCGATATCATTGCTCGCGCTCGCAATACTTATAGCCAACAGAAGCCTAAAATTCGTGATGCAATTCTTAGCCATACAGATTTAATGGGCTCGCTATCAACGCCTTTTGCACCCGTGGTGAATACCATTACAGGGCTAAAACCTGTACGTCAAATCCTTGATAAAGCATTGAAAATAGACCATCGCCGTGAATTACCTAAATATTCGTTTGGGACTTTCCGCCGCTGGTACGCAAAACAAGCTGCGGAACAAGCTAAATTTGAAGAGCAAGTTGCGTTCTTCCATGGTTGTTATGTAAATTACAACCACCCTCAATTAGGTAAGGACTTAATTAAAGTCTTTAATGGCATGAATATTGGCGTTCAGCTACTTAAGCGTGAAAAATGTTGTGGCGTGGCGTTAATTGCCAATGGCTTTATGAAACAGGCGAAGCGTCAAGCGAATGTTAATTTAGAGTCCTTGCAAGAAACTATCCTTGAAAAACATATACCCGTTGTTGCAACGTCATCAACGTGTACGTTTACCATCCGTGATGAATATACACATGTACTCGATGTCGATACTTCTGCGATGAGGGATAACATCGAACTCGCAACGCGTTATATTTATCGTTTACTTGAAGAAGGGCGCGAGCTCAAGCTGAAACATACGCCTTTAAAAGTGGCCTACCATACACCATGCCATATGGAAAAAATGGGTTGGACTTCCTATACGTTAGAGTTAATTAAGCGTGTACCGGGCGTGGAGTTGATTGTGCTGGATTCACAATGTTGTGGTATCGCTGGTACATATGGTTTCAAAAAAGAAAATTATGAAGTTTCTCAAGGGATTGGGGCTGGATTATTCCGCCAAATCGAAGAAAGTGGCGCTGATATGGTGATTACAGACTGTGAAACCTGTAAGTGGCAGATTGAGATGTCGACAAGTAAGAAGTGTGAGCACCCGATTTCACTCCTAGCAAAAGCTTTGTGATCTGCTACTTATCGAATTGTAGGGTTGTTATTCTTTGTTTTAGCTCAGTTAAATTCATTTGGAGATAGCATTTAGCTATCTCCTTTTTTTGTTTAGTGCTGGTTGACTAACTGTTTTTTATCTGAGTTTGCAAAGAAATGCTTCAAGATAAAATTCAAAAGCACACCATAAGCAGGCAAGAAAAACAGCATGCAAATAAGTAGCTTGAAAACATAGTCAACTAATGCAATTTCGACCCAGTTTGCGGCCATGAATGGGTCGCTACTACGGAAAAATGCGATAAAGAAGAATGCGATAGTATCAATTAAGTTACCAAAGAACATGGCACAGGCAGGTGCCACATACCAACGCGCATTTTGGCGTAACTTATTGAATACACTGACATCTAATATTTGACCAAGTACATAAGCCATAAAGCTTGCCGCGGCGATACGCGCAACGAATAGGTTGAACTCAGATAAAGCGGTAAAACCTTGCCATTCACCTTGGAAAAATAACGCTGAAATAACATAGGATATTAATAGTGCGGGCAGCATAACGGCGGTGATGATCCGGCGTGCAAGCGGTGCGCCATAAATACGGACAGTTAGATCTGTTGCAAGGAAAATAAATGGAAAAGTAAAAGCACCCCAAGTGGTATGGAAGCCAAAAATATTAATTGGCAACTGCACGAGGTAGTTACTAGAGGTAATGATTAAAATATGAAATAACGAAAGCCAAATTAACGCAGTGGCTTTTTGCTGCGCAGTAAAATTAAACATATTGTACCTTTTTAGTCACAATGGGGTGAGGGAACCCATGAAATACATCCCAGCATTTGGGAACAGCACATCATACGCTCGTTGCGCAACAAAAGCAAAACTGTTCATTTATCAATGAGCATTTTATTATATAATCAGTCTATTGATTCCTTTTAAAAGTGTTTTTTAATGTCTGATTTATTTGCTAATCCAACGAAAACCCTTGATACGCTAGGGTTACGATGCCCAGAGCCTGTGATGTTAGTGCGCAAAACAGTTCGTAATATGGCTGATGGGGAAACGTTGTTAATTATTGCTGATGACCCAGCAACCACACGGGATATCCCAGGTTTCTGTCGCTTTATGGAGCATGATTTATTAGCGGTAGAGGCTGACAATGCCCCGTATCGTTATTTGTTACGTAAAAAATCGAGCTAGCTGCCATTAGCTAATTTCATTTTGTGTGTTAATCCCTGCCAAGAGGTGGGGGCTATTATTGCAGGTTTAATATTTCCTTATAACTTAATCCAGTAAGCTGGCTGATAAGTTCAATACTTGTACCGAGTTGTAAACCTTTCAGTGCAACTTCATGTTGTTTTTTGTTTGCTCCGATATCTATGCCTTTATTTACTCCTATATCAATGCCTCTATTTACTCCTATATCAATGCCTCTATTTACTCCTATATCAATTCCCTCTTGTAATCCCTGATCTTTTAATCGTTGTGCGATGTTCATAATTGCCTCTTGGTTGTTTTCTAATTGAAATATAAGTTGATTGACCACTGTTTCAAAATGAGGTGAATCCATAGTAATAAATAGGTAGTTAAAAATAGTAATAACATCATCACTACGGTGGTAGTTTTTATTCATCGCTTCGGCTAACAGTTGCGTTACCTTCTCAATGTTATCCCTTAGGTCCCGATGTTTCATCGCCAGCTCCATCACTGCAACTTTGCGATGGTTTACGAGTTCATTATCATCAATGACAGTAATATCGACGAGCGGAAATGGCTGACTATACAAGTTTGATGCAATTTCTGGCCACGGAAAACAGTGTGTCCACGGCTTAGCATATGGATAAGGCGTTACCTTTCCATGATAAAATAAAACTGGCACAACCAGTGGTAAATCATGATGGCCTTGTTGTAAATGTTGATTCATGGCAAGGAACGAATAATGCATCATCCGCCAACCCATTAGCTTATCGGGTGTTGATTGGTGCTCAACTAACATATAAATATAACCTTCACCTTGCTGTGTCTCGACAGTGTAGAGCATATCCGAAAGACGAGTTCGTAGCTGGTTATCAATGAAAGAAGAATTTGTTATCGCTAATGTTTTGAAATCACATAATTGCTTAATATGGTCGGGCAAATGAATATCAAAAAAATCACGTGCATTATCAATTTTAGACATGAACCCTTTAAATGCAGCGTCATGTGGCGTTGAACTGTGATTTTTTACCATACCTAATACCCGCTAGTACCTTGCCAAAAGAGTGATTTTCAAAATGCATTTTAGCGGAATCTGGGGTTGATGGAGAAAAAGTTAGTCCTAATTCTTAAGTTGAAATTTAATTTAACATATTGTAATTAAAGTATTTATTGGAAAGGTTGTAAAAGAAAAAACGCCACTTATTGTGGCGTTTAAATCAGTTGATTAAAGTTATTTTTTAACTTGCGGTAATTTAACTCGCAGTAAACGTACCGCATTTGCTGTAACGAGTGCTGTTGCACCGGAGTCAGCAAGTACAGCGACCCAAAGCCCAGTAATTCCTAATAAACTGGTCACTAGAAATATCGCTTTTAACCCTAAGGAAATCGCAATATTTTCACGAATGATTTTTCGTGTTGCGCGAGATAGCGCAATAATTTCTGCGAGCCCAGTTAAACGGTTATGAGTTAACGCGGCATCGGCAGTCTCTAATGCCACATCCGTACCACTGCCCATGGCAACACCGATACTAGACGCTTTCATTGCTGGAGCATCATTAATGCCATCACCGACCATCATCGTGCTGTGGTTTCGGTTAAGCTCCATAACCGCAGTGACTTTATCTTCCGGTAATAACCCTGCGCGGTATTCCATGCCTAATTGGCCTGCAATAGCACTTGCTGCTCGAGGGTTATCACCTGTCAGCATCACGGCATTCACGTTGAGCGCTTTTAGCATGCTCATCGTATCCGCAGCATCTTTGCGCAATGTATCTTGCAGTGCGGTTAAACCAATCACGCGGTTATTTTCGAGTGTGACAACAACCGTTTTCCCTTCTGCTTCTAAGGTTTCTACTTTACTTTGCCACTCACTATTTAATGGCATATCAAGGCGGTTTGGTGCGCTAACAAGGATATGTTTGTTATTAAGGTATCCTTCAATTCCTTTTCCTGCCAGTGCCTTACGCTCTTGCGCTTCAGTGACAGTCAAAGAAAGTTCTTCCGCTTTATTAACTACTGCTTTAGCAAGTGGGTGGTGAGAGCCAACCTCAACAGATGCGGTGATTTGCACTAATTCACTTTCTGACAAGCCTTCAACAGGCACTAAGTTAGTGACATGGGGTTTACCTTCTGTCAGTGTGCCTGTTTTATCTAAAGCAATTGTGGTGACAGTGCCCAGCTGTTCAAGTGCTGCGCCACCTTTAATTAAGGCCCCGCGCCGTGTAGCAGTTGCTAACGCGGAGGTGATTGCTGCAGGGGTTGAAATCACTAATGCGCAAGGGCAACCAATCAATAACAGTGTTAACCCGCGATAAATCCATGTTTCCCATGGTGCGCTGAAGAAAATAGGTGGAATAACAATCACTAATGCGGAAATCAGCATGATGATTGGTGTGTATACACGGCTAAAGCGATCAATAAAACGTTCTATTGGTGCGCGACGTTCTTCTGCTTCTTCAATCAGCTGTAAAATGCGGTCAATCGCATTTTGCCCCTGTTCTGATACCACCTGCATTTGAACGGCTCTATCTACAGATAAGCAGCCTGCTGCCACTTTCTCTCCAACATTACGTTCGACAGGCACAGACTCCCCCGTTAAAGCACTCTCATCAAAGCTAGCAAAACCTGAAACTAACACAGCATCGGTAGGTAAACGCCCACCTGGTGCAATCTCAATAATGTCTCCTGGCCGTAATTGTGCAACGGGAATCGTCGTTTTTTGCCCATTTTTGATTAAAACGGCATCTTCTGGAACCAGTGCCATTAAGGCGCTAACACCTCGTCTGGCCCTCCCGGCTGAATAAGACTCCAACATTTCGCCTAACATAAACAGTAAGATAACCATTGCAGCTTCTTCTGTCGCTTGAATAAAGATTGCGCCTATTGCGGCAACCGTCATCAACGTTTCGATGGCAAAAGGTGAACCCGTTCGCATTAAGCGCAGTGATTTACGAGCAATCGGATATAACCCAAATAGGGTTGTCAAAATAAAGGCTATCTTACCGACTTGTGGGCTGAATGATTCAATTCCCCAGCTGATAGCCATCAAAATCGCTAATATAATAACGGGCTTAGCTTCGCTGAGTAAGCTTGGAGGGGGTGCAGCTGTCGCACTATTGCCACCGACTTCAAGTAATTCATAACCCGCAGTTTCAACGGTAGAGCGAACTGCCACACTAATATCGGTGTTGGCATCAACCACAAGTTTTTCTGTGGCAAATAATACTTTGGCTTGCTTTACTTCACTGATTTGCTTAACTGCAGTTTCGATTTTATTTGCGCAGCTTGGGCAATCCATACCACGGATTATCCAGCTAAAACGTTGACTCGCTGTTTGGGTTGGTTCAACTTCATTCGCGACATCAGGGGGTAAACCACAGCTATTACTATGCTGGTGGTTATGTTTTTCATGATGATTGTCATCCGCCACATGCTCATGGGAGGAATAGCCCCCTATAGCTTCTTCTTCATCATCAAGGTTTTTCTTCACAGCATTGTGCTCAGAAGTATGTGAGTCGTTACTCACTTTTTTGTCATTTTCAGCGATAGCCGATGAGCAAGTATTGTTACTAGAGCAACAAGAACTGCTATGTACATGATTTTCTTTATGAGAGTGTGAGTGCATAAGCGCCCCCTTATCAAGCAATGATCCGTTTTATCATTCATTGTTGATAAGTCTACACTCTGGAGTCTACTCCAGAGTCAAACCCAAAAGAGGGAGCCAATTGATAAAATTCTCAAATAGCACTTTTAGTCAATTGGCATAGTCTTATGTAGACGCTAATTACAAGTAGATTGCCCGCACAATAAAGAACTGCCCAAGGAAATAGAGAGCCGCAACAACGGCTTTTGAGGCTTTAAAAGGAATACGGAATCGAGCTATTAGCCAAACACAGTTAGAAAGAAATAGCAGAGACGCACCAACCATGATTGAAAAATTATATTCACGACCGAGACCAAAATATTGGTCACCAGCAACCCACGCCATAATCATACACATTATTAGTGATGCAAAAACAATGGATTGAAGATTATCAAGTTTGCCCCAAATAAATACTAAAGTAATGGCAGCGATAATCAGAGGGGCAGCTAGCCAAGGTAGATAGAGCCCGAAATTTAGCTGCATTCCAAAGCTGATGGTGTAAATCAAATAACTTAAGAACATCAATGCGACAGAAGCTAGTAAGTGCTCACTTGAAAGCATACGAGAAAGATCCGCAACAAGAGAAACTAGCAACCCAGCAAGAATGAGGTAGTTTTGCAGGTTAAGATCATCGGAACTCCACCCCCAAAGTAATAAAAGCAGCAGCGTGATCGGGCGAAATAACCAACGTTGCCACCCAGGTCCTCGATAGGCGGCATCGACATATAACCAACCAGAAAAGAGTACTGCGAGGAATGGCCAACTAATCATATACACATCCTTATATGTTCAATGAATGACACGGCAGTGATCTGGCAACTTAGAAACGTGTCCTGTTTAGTTAAATAAGATAAACTATCATGACGGACTTTTTAAGCAAAAAGCATACATTATGAACAAGCCCATATTATTGATCATTGTTTTAGCGGTCATTGCAGTTCTTGCCACTAAGCGTTTTTTTGACCAACGTAAGCAAAATGAAATTAATGATAATTCTTTGCCGGTGACTTATTTGGTCAAGGTGGATAATAAAAAGGATTACCCTTATCCTAACATGCGTTCTCGTGAACGAGATGTCGTTTCCCCTGAAACCTTCCGCTATGAAATTTATTTCAAAACACGCTCAAGCGGCGAAATTATCAAAACGATTGTGACAGAAGAACAATACCAAAGCGTTGTGTTAGGCAGTGAAGGAAAACTCACGATGCAAGGAACTCGGTTTATTCGTTTTGAGCCTGCATCATAAAGTTTTTACTGGTCTGATTGCCTTTTCTTTGCTTCTTCTAAAGCCGCTTTAGTTTTTTTCTGCATGGCTAGCATTTCGAATACGCCAAAAAAGAAAATGCGTAGTTGAACTAAACCAGAGATTTTTTCCCCTTTAGGAAGCGTTGCTTTCAGGAAAATAGTTTGCAGTGCATGCATAAATACCATGAACACCATTGCAATATCCATAAAATATTTCAATGGCTTAGGGAATGGATGGACGAGGTTAAAGACCATAAAACCCCAAACGCAAATCATGAGCAGGCGTCCAATATTGATAAACATGTTTTTGTCCCTAAAGTGAAGTTCGAATAAAAAGGCGATATGCGACTTGCCCAGCTATTTTTTCGCGATGAAGTTGCCAGTTAGCTGGAATGTCAGTAAGTGGTGACTCCGCTTCTGACTCAACGTATATCCAGCTTTCTTCAGCTAACCATTGATTTTTTTCTAACAATTGAATGGTTTCATTGAGTAGCCCTTTGCGAAATGGTGGGTCAATGAAAACGACATCAAAAGGTGTACCTGCTTGGCTTAAAAAATTTAGGCTATTGTGATTCACTACGGTTGCGTTGTCGGCTTGTAAGCGAGTTTTATTTTCAGTCAATAATTGTGCGTTTTGTTTATCGAGCTCAATAAAGGTGACTGTTTCTGCAAAACGAGAAAGGGCTTCAAAGCCTAGTGAGCCACTGCCTGCGAAGCAATCCAAGCAACGCGCATCTCGGATGATTGGCATCAACCAGTTAAATAATGTTTCTTTAATTCTGTCTGTAGTTGGGCGTAAGCCCTCACTATCACGAACTGGCAGCTTTCTTCCGCGCCATTTTCCACCGATAATACGAATTTGCCCTAAAGAGGGGGACTGTGGTTTTTTTGCCATAATGTTTATTGCTGCTTAACGGGTTTATGTACTTAAATTTGATTGTTACTATTGTATACCTGTCAGGCGATAAGTTGCAGTGTTGTTATCTCTGATTGGCCGTATTTCAATTATAGAGCTTCATTTTCACAGTTTTAACACGAAAATTCAGATTAAATTGGCAGGATTTTTCTTTCAGATATGTGTTGCTGAGCGATGAAATGGTAGACTGCATATAATTTTATTGCGATTTGATTATCGAGTGCCATATTTTTACCGCGAGGAGTGTAGTGGCAAATGGCTAAAGACAAGAAAAAAGGTTTTTTTTCATGGTTAGGGTTTGGGCGTAAAAATGAAGAAGAAACCCAGCAACAAGAAGTTCAACAGAATGATGTAGTTAACGACGTCGAAAACCAATCAACCCATGAAGCTGCAGTTGATGCGGCAACAGCCGAAGCGGAACGCCAACATCAAGCTGAGCAAGCTGCTATTAAAGCGGCAGAAGATGAAGCTCAGCGTCAGTATGAAGCACAACAAGCTGCGATTGATGCGGCAACAGAGCAAGCTGAACGCGAGAGGGAAACTAAGCTAGCAGAACTTCAAGCTGCCCAAGAGCGAGCGGAACAAGCACGCCAGGAAGCCGAAGAGAAAAAACTTGCGGAAGAAAAAGCCGAGCGCGAACGCCAAGAAGCTGAAGCAATGCGTCTCGCTGAAGAAGAAATGGCACGTCAGCGTCAAGTTGAGTTAGCCGCGATTCAAGCGGCAGAGGAAGCGGAAGAGCAGCGTCGCCAAGCCGAGTTAGCTGCAATTCAAGCTGCCGAAG